>NZ_JBQKUM010000027.1:0-59741 GCF_054968605.1 Pseudoalteromonas sp. G5_S1_14_S5
GTATGCAGATGCGAGTTGATGAATCAATTGGATCACGAGATTGGAAAGAAATTAGTGAAGTATTACAACCACTTGTTACTACTGACTCGATTCTTTGCTCAGATGGTGCAAATGCTTATAAGAGCTTTACTAAAGAGAATGATTTAACTCACTACAGAATGATCGCTAGCAAAAATCAGCGAGTTATTGGTAAGCAGTTTCATATACAAAATGTGAATAATTATATGATGCGGTTACACACTATGAGCAAGCCTGAGTCAGATTAAATCATTAGGTAAACTAATCCAAAATCACATTAATTAGATGTGAATGAGTATTTGATCTAACAAGCTTTGGGGCATTTTCGGAGCTAGAAAATGCCCCGTGTAAAAATTCAACCTGAGAAGTTCTTGGACCAAGACGTGTTTGCGAGGTCGGCGTCAGCTAATGACTCACCGACCTAATGACTCACCGAAGTCGAAAACAAATTAATAATCACCACTCCAGCCAGAATCAAAGCAATACCGATGACTGCGTAGATATCGAGCTTTTGTCCGTAGACAAGCCAAGACAATGCTGCGACTAGCACTATCCCTGCCCCACACCAAATCGCATACGCCACGCCTAAAGAGATGGTTTGCACTGTGAGAGACAATAGATAGAAAGCACAACCGTAACCAATTAATACTGCGACACTCGTGGGCAAAGAAGTAAACTGCTGCGTTTTAGGTAATAGAGAAGTGGCAACAACTTCAAGCACAATGGCAAGCGATAGCATTACAGGCGCTGGGAGAGAAAAAAGCATGTTCAAACCTACAACGAGAAAATAGGCGGCAAGCTTATGCTCCATTTATTTCCAACAAATGTCCCTTCTACTTAGTTACTGTTTAGAGTTTCGTTAGATTCTCTTAGCAATACCTTTCCCTTCAAACTCACAAATTATTACAAATAGGTAATAATCATTTTCTATTTAAGGGGATTATCAAAACCTGTGACCGCACCTATACTGGCTCCAACAAAACGAGAGAGCGGAAGCAATTAAGCTCGACTACGCTTAACGGGTTGAACCAAATTGCAAAGTTATCTGCTGTACTGACATATAAAGGAAGCATCCAATGACTATCGAAATCAAACCTGGTCAAACTCATATCCAATCTAAAGCAATGGTTGCTTGGAAGGCAGGTGAGCCGCTAAAGCGTGAAACGGTTGACGTTGAACTGCCAAAGGCTGGCGAAGTACTTGTTCGTATCGTTGCTACTGGTGTTTGTCACACTGACGCATTCACTCTTTCAGGTGACGATCCAGAAGGTATCTTCCCTTCTATTCTTGGTCACGAAGGTGGCGGTATCGTTGAAATGGTTGGCGAGGGCGTAACAAGCGTTGAAGTTGGTGACCACGTTATCCCACTTTACACTGCTGAGTGTGGCGAATGTAAATTCTGTAAGTCTGGTAAAACTAACCTTTGCCAAGCGGTTCGCGAAACTCAAGGTAAAGGCCTAATGCCAGATGGCACAAGCCGTTTCTCTATCAACGGTGAGCCAATTTTCCACTACATGGGTTGTTCTACTTTCTCTGAGTACACTGTACTTCCAGAAATTTCGCTAGCGAAAGTAAACAAAGAAGCACCTCTTGAGGAAGTTTGTCTTCTAGGCTGTGGTGTAACCACAGGTATGGGTGCGGTACTAAACACAGCTAAAGTTGAAAAAGGCGACACAGTTGCTGTATTCGGTTTAGGCGGTATCGGTCTTTCTGCAATCATCGGTGCTCGTATGGCGGGTGCAAGCAAAATCATCGGTGTTGATATCAACGAGAGCAAATTCGAGTTAGCAAAACAACTTGGCGCGACTGACTGTATTAACCCAATGAAATTCGACAAGCCAATCCAAGACGTTATCGTTGAGATGACAGACGGCGGTGTTGATTACTCATTCGAGTGTATCGGTAATGTAAACGTGATGCGTCAAGCGCTTGAGTGTTGTCACAAAGGTTGGGGCGAATCTGTAATCATCGGTGTTGCAGGCGCGGGTCAAGAGATCTCAACTCGTCCATTCCAACTAGTAACAGGTCGTGTATGGCGTGGTTCTGCTTTCGGTGGTGTTAAAGGCCGCTCTGAGCTTCCAGAAATCGTAAACCGTTACATGGCGGGTGAGTTTGGTCTTCAAGAGTTCATTACTCACACAATGAGCCTTGACGAAGTAAACGACGCATTCGACCTAATGCACAAAGGTGAATCTATCCGTACTGTTTTACACATGGACAGATAATCCTCCTTGGTCTCGGCACCTAGGTGTCGAGACCACAGTTCTGACTTAAAAATCAGAGCGAAACTGTCTTCACTACCTCCTGCCCGGTGGGTGGTGAAACCTCTAGCTTAAGTTACAGAAAATCAAATACATTAATTCCGAAACCATCAACCTAACGGAGCACAATAAATGACAATCGAAAACATTAGCCAAGCAAAGGTTGCTGGTGGTTGGCACAAACAATACACCCACTTTTCTGCAACGCTTGACTGCGATATGCGTTTCGCGATTTTCTTGCCACCAAATGCAAGCAAAGAAAACCCAGTTCCTGTTTTGTATTGGTTATCAGGCCTAACCTGTACCGATGAAAACTTCATGCAAAAAGCCGGCGCATTTAAAGCTGCAGCAGAGCAAGGCATCGCTATTGTTGCACCAGATACAAGCCCACGAGGTGAGAACGTTGCTGACAATGAAAGCTACGACTTAGGCCAAGGTGCAGGCTTCTACGTGAATGCTACTCAAGCGCCATGGGATAACCATTACCACATGTACGATTACGTGGTAACAGAGCTTCCTGCACTGATTGAGTCTTTCTTCCCGGTGACATCAGTGAAATCAATTTCTGGTCACAGCATGGGTGGACACGGTGCCCTTACGATTGGCATCAAGAACGAAGATAGCTACCGTTCTATCTCCGCATTTAGCCCGATCAGTAACCCAATGCAATGCCCTTGGGGCCAAAAAGCATTCAACCAATATCTAGGCTTAGACATTGAAGAGTGGAAACAGTACGACGCCTCTGAGCTTCTAAAAACGAAAAGCACTAAGCTGCCAATGTTGGTTGACCAAGGCGAAGCGGACAACTTCCTAATTGAACAGCTGAAACCTGAACAGTTAGTTGAAGCCGCGAAAGTAAACAATGCCAATTTAGAGATACGTATGCAGCCTGGTTACGACCACAGCTACTACTTCATCTCTAGCTTTATTGACGAGCACATTGAGTTCCACGCTGCTTACCTAAACAAGTAGTCACACCTATTTAGCCCGCACCTTGCAAAAGCGTGAGGTGCGGGCTTTTTTGTGCCTGCAATATGAGCTAATCCGCGATTAGCACCAATGACCACTTTCAAACACTCTTGCTATACCAACACAAACAATACAAAGATAAAGGTACGAATATGAGCTGGTTTTTCTTGATGATGGGCGTAATGGCCGAAGCACTTTCTCACGTTGCACTTAAAGCCACCGATGGATTTAGCTTGTCTAAACCAGTCCCAGCTTTACTGGTTATCTCAGGTCACTTAGCGGCATTTTTATTCTTAAGCCAAGCCATGAAAGAGATGCCGGTTGGTGTAGTGCACTCTTTATGGGCTGGATTAGCAATTTTGACGGTAAGCTTAATCTCGAGCTTCGTTTACAGCCAACATCTAGACACAAAAGTTTGGATTGGCATGGGGCTTGTTGCCGCAGGCGTGATGTTGATCAACCTATCACAAGGCCACGCGCACTAATTTGCCCAGGCGCTTTTAAATAGAAAACGTCTGAAACGTAAATTATGAACAGTGCGTCAATTCTTTCAAATTTCCTAAAAGAGTGATGCCGCTTTCACTTATACTTACTCTTACAATCGACAAGTCAAACCTGTTACCATAGCACCTTCAACATCACCTATTTTAAAGGTTGCCATGAAAGCAATTAAGACTCTATTTCTACTGATGATTTTAGCTTGCGGTCTATTCACGGCTTGGTTGTTTATTTCAATCCCCGCGACGATAGATAAGCAAACACTTGATGTTCCATTGACGGAACCGTTCAAACTTGTGGCGTACCGTAGTAATCCAAATGATGCGAGTAAGCCATATACTTATCACTACTACGTGATTTCAGATGCTGTTGATATCGATGATATGGACCCGTTTTTGATTACGACAGACCAGTTTGTAAAACTTGGCGAGTTCGACGAAAACACGTTTAAGCTAACGGTAAATGGTAAGATCGAGAGTTACACAAACGATTTGTGGATCAAAAAAACGGACGGTACGCTTCAGCACTGGTATGTCAGCGTTGATGCGAACTACGTCCGTTAACTAGCTACTTGTTTAGCCTTTTTAAAACTGCGCTCTGGCGTCCAAGCCGAGCGCAATGTGCTCCTAGAGAACAATACGTATTCAATCTATGACGTTTGCTCACTTGCTCAAATATTGATTAAACTCAGTCATTGTACGCATCACTCCAGTGGCGATAATGAGTCGATTTCAACACTGCAAATAAGCTAGACAATGCAATCACTATTCCGAGCACCAAAGCACTACTATATCCACTAACCCCTGCTAAACTTGTGGCTAAAGAAGAAAAGACTATCTCTCCAAAAGTCTGTGTTCCCTGAAAGAAAGCAATGTTTGTTGCAGGCTGCAAAGTCTGCTGAGAAAAACGCATTGAATATGTATAGGTGCTTACCGCAATAAAACCCATCCCCAAACCTACAATGACAGATGTTAACCACACACACCATACACCCAAAAGCCAATCTTCGGCGATCGCTATCCAAAGAAAACCACCGAACATAACCAACTGTAAGCCGAACAGCAATGTTGAGCGATATCCGCAACGCTTTATAAGGTTGCTAGCAATGAAACAACCTACAAGCATTACTAGCAAATGACCAACTCCTGTTAGCATTCCTACTTGCGACATAGACCAAGATAAGTCAACCAAGATAAATTTTGACAGCGCCATTGTGATGACTCCACACAAAGTGGCGCACGAACATAGTACCAACGTTGAAGTCGCTCTTGGGGCTTTGAAAAACTTGAGAAGGGATGCTTTTGCTGTTGTACTGCTGTGCTTCACTTTCGGCTCTTGCCAAGTGATAATTGGTATTAGACATACACACACTATTGCGGCCAATAGTAGTAAAGTCACCCGATACCCTACATATTCAAAGGCAACCATTGCAAACGGACCCGCAATTAACATCCCGATAATAATTCCTGAAACCTGAATCGCATTCACTAAACCGAGTTGTGACTTCTCTGTATGATCTGCTGCTAAACCATCGGTCGCAATATCTTGTGTCGCTCCCACAATGGAAATGATCGCGAGTAATAGTGTTACTATGGTCAAGGTCTGTTCAGTAACGTTAATCATCGCTAATGTTATCAGTGTCATTACCATCACCAATTGCATAGGTATGATCCATGACTTTCTTCGCCCAAGAGAGCCTAGCCAATTATTTTCCACTAATGGCGCCCACAAAAATTTAATGGCCCAAAAAATGCCAGCGAGCGGTACCATTGAGATCAATTCTAGTGGTAAACCGAGTGTTTTTAATAGTGTAGGAATAGCATGGAATGTTAAACCAATAGGAATACCCTGAACAAAATACAGACTACAAATAATGACAAAAAAGACATTGCTTTGTTTAGATTTAAAATTCTCACTCTCACCTTTAATATTGCAGCTTTCCATAAAAGTCCTTAATTTCATTTCTGTTCAATAGGTAAATTAGTGTATGGTTTTCTGAGAAAATAAATTATGCTTTACATATAAAGAAAAGTAAATGATAATTATTTGCAACAAGTGATCTAATCATAATCTTAAAGAAATGGAAAATTTATCATCAGAATTTATTAATGACTTCAAATTTTTTAATTTTGATTATCAAGGTAAATCTTTAGATATAATGAAAATTAGTTTTTCTCCAGATAAATTTAGGGAAAACTTATTTTTTCACTTTGATATTGAATATCCAAATTCAGTCAGAGAGTCCGTACCCAAAAGAAAGAGGGAGTTTTTGGCAGGTCGGATATGCACCAAGTACTTGATAAAAAGGAATTTGGGTTACGCAATCGATGTTCCAATCTCCGCAGATCGTTCGCCAAAATGGCCTTGTGGATTAACAGGTTCAATATCTCATACCGATAATAGTGCTATTGCAATAGTGGGTAAAAAAGAACACTCAGACGACAACCTTTCATTTGGTATCGATATCCAGACTTTAATGTCTCAGCAACAGAGCAAAAGCATCCAACCACTTATTGCTGACATAACAGAATTATTGCTATTGAAGAAGCTTAATTACTCTAATGAATATTGCACTACATTGTTATTTTCGGCTAAAGAGAGCATATACAAAGCTATATACCCACATATTATGGAAATAGTCAATTTTGATGCTGTTAATTTAGTCAATATTAATCATCACAAATCAATCCTGACCTTTTCTACGTCCACGAACCTTAACAAAAACTTTAACATCAACAAAATTATCACGTGCAACTATCGCTATGACACCAAGAGAAATGAGATCACAACGCTATGCTTGTATAAACCAAGAAACTAAAAGCTGGCAAAACGTTATCTTGCCAGCTTTCTCTCAACAACAAAAAGCTATGAAATAAAGTGCCAACTTTGAGCTTGCTGTTGAAGGTTCCAAAGCTCATTATAAAGAAGTTTATTTTGCAGCAAAGTGTCGTGCCCCCCTTGCTCAACGATCTTCCCTGAGTCTAAAACAACAATATGATCAGCGTATTGAACTGTTGATAACTTATGAGCTATTACAAGTACGGTTTTATTCTGAACTAAAGCTTGCATTGCAACCTGGATATCTCGCTCATTTTCAGGGTCTAGAGAGGCTGTGGCTTCATCTAAGATAACAAGTGGCGCATCTTTAAGAAGTGCACGAGCAATTGAAAGTCTCTGTTTTTCACCGCCTGATAAGTGTACACCACCAGCACCAATCTCGGTATCAAGCCCCTTTTCCATCTCTGACACTAAATTTTTGAGTTTCGCGAGCTCTATAACACGCCACAATTCATCATCTGTCGCACCTGGTTTAGCAACACGAAGGTTATTCGCCAGTGTGTCATTAAAAATATAATTCAATTGAAACACAATACTGACATGCTGAAGCCAATGCTCAACTTGCATACTTGCAATATCAACCTGACTTCCTTGTTCTCCTATTGAGATTGAGCCTGAATCAAGCTGCCAAAAACGAGCTATCAATGACGCAATTGTCGATTTACCTGAGCCTGATGGGCCGACAAGTGCGGTTACTTTATTGTGAGGGAGCGTTAGGTTTAAACTATCAAAAAGCGGATCTTTTGAACCCGGATAAGTGAAACTCACATCATTAAAGGTGATCGCCATATTTGAAATCTGCGGTCGGCCTTGACCATGTGGCATAGTAGGTAATGACAACACTTCATCAACTCGGTTTACAGCCAGATCTAAATAATTTAGCTCAGCCAAAAACATTGACATGTTAAGTAATGGCCTGAAAAAACGGACTGCTGCAATCAAAAATAATAATACTTCCGGTAAAGCTATTGTACGCTCTAACCAAGCCCAAGTAAGTACAACCAGCAACACAATTAAGCCTGACTCCACCAGTACATTAAAGCTGTATACCGGCCATACAGCAGCCTTCTCAGCTTTTAAGGCTTGATTACGTGTTGATGTTAAAACATCATTTAAACGTGAAAAAGCTTTCCCCATCATGCTATGTGACTTGAGTTCCTTTAAGCCATTCATATACTCCATTACGGCATCATTCAGTTGATGCATCAAATGCTGCATGTGACTCTGCCACTTCCTAGCGTAAGCTCGCGTTAGTAAGTAAGCGAAACAAGCTAATGGCAAGGTTGACATCATGGCCAGCCCCATTCGCCAATCTTTAGCTATCAAGCCTAAGGCAAAAAAGCACAATACTGAACCAGTGGCTATAATTGGTGCATACAAATGAGTAAAAATCCGCTCAATCATATCAATGTCTTTTAGTAAGGTGTTATTAACACTGCCAAAATCAGAACGCTGGAAAAAACCCATTGGCATTTTCCGTAAATGGTCACCTAAACGCTGACGAATTTGCTTTCCTGCATCAAAACCAATAAGAGAAATGTTCACGTGAATGACTCGTGCCAATAGGGCCCGTATGATCATCATGACAGCACATCCGATCACCAACAAAAATTGATGCTGTATATCTGGCTTATCGGCTAACATATCCAGCAGAATATAATAAAGAAAGCCATAGGGAGCAGAAGCAAAGAAAGCATCAAGCACTGTCAGAAATACAGTTCGATTTAAACCTTTCAGAGACGTACCGGTTAAACGCTTTAAGGTATTTATTCTCAACATGACTCTACACCCTCTGACACTGTCATAGTCTCTTGACCCTTTGATGATTGCCCAAAGTGCCAAGCTTTAGTTTCTTGGTGTGCTTCCCACATGGACTGATATAGCTCGCAGCCTTCTAGCAATTCACCATGTGTACCTTCTGACACTTTTTTACCTTTATCCATAACAATAATTTTATCGACATGAGTAAGCGTATTTAAACGATGCGCAATAACTAATACTGTTTTGCCTCGCATTAAACTTGAAATTGCTTGCTGGATGCGAACTTCATTGCGCGCATCAGCATAAGCCGTTGCTTCATCAAGGATCAAAATAGGCGAATCTTTAGCTATAGCCCGAGCAATCGCAATTCTTTGAGCTTGCCCACCACTTAAACTCCCTTGATCAACTATCGTCTCGTAGCCTTCTGGTAATGACAAAATAAACTCGTGAGCACAAGCTGCTTTCGCTGCATTAACTATGTCTTCATCGGAAAGCTCATCATTACCCATGCGAATGTTTTCTTTGATAGTCTGCTCAAAAATATAAACATCCTGAAAAACAAAACTAACAAGCGACATCAACTGATCAAATGGAAAATCTGTTATCAACTTATTACCGATAGTGATCTCACCACTCTGGTATTCAAAAAATCGAGGAATCAACTGAGCCGCTGTTGTTTTACCCGCGCCAGATGGCCCTACAATAGCGGTAATTTTTCCTTGCAAAGCAGTAAAAGAAACATCATCGACAGTACTTTTAATCGCTTTATTATGTCGAAACGTTACATGATCAAAAGTGATACCTGTATGTGCTATAGTTTGCTGTTGAGAGCCCTCACTCTGAGGAGTTATTTCACAGAAGTATTTTATCTTTTCAACTCCTTTTAGCATCTCACTGAACATACCACCAAATTGAATAAGGTTGTAAAGAGGTTCCATCAACCCCACGCCCAGTAATATAAAAATAAATAATGTCGATAGCGTTAAATCACCTTGAGCGTATAACCAT
This sequence comes from Pseudoalteromonas sp. G5_S1_14_S5, assembly GCF_054968605.1. Classification (NCBI taxonomy): domain Bacteria; kingdom Pseudomonadati; phylum Pseudomonadota; class Gammaproteobacteria; order Alteromonadales; family Pseudoalteromonadaceae; genus Pseudoalteromonas; species Pseudoalteromonas sp. G5_S1_14_S5. The sequence continues at coordinate 9,354 of NZ_JBQKUM010000027.1, forward strand.
ACACTAACAGGTAATAAAAAAAGCAAACCAAGATCAAGCGATAACTTAAATAAAGATGCTGGCGTTTTTGTATCTAATAACCAATTCGTCACCAGTTTATGATGCTCATTCACTGCATCTCGATATTTTTGATGCGAATCGACCGTCATGTTAAACGCTTTTACTACAGGTATAGATGCTACAAAATCGACAACACTAATATGCAAATTGGAAACGACTTTATGGTACTCATCTACTCTAACGTTGAAGCCTTTGAACATAAGAGCTTGTAAAACCAAAGCGATAGGTAAAGGTAAGAGAGCTATAAGTGCCAATCGCCAATCGATATATAACAAGAGCAGTGAAGCAACTAAAGGGCTCACAATCGCAGCAGCCATATCTGGTAAATGATGGGCAATAAAAGTCTCAATTCTGTCGACATCATCTGAAATAATTTTTTTCATTGATGCCGCAGCTTGTTTATTACTTTCACCTAATGATAACTGCCCTACGCTATCAATAATTTGTTGGCGTATTTCAAATAATAGTTGAAAAGCGGCTTTGTGCGACAATAATCCAGATGCTAGTTGCAACAGCATTTTCATCACTAATGCAATCGTAGCAAGTAAAACTAATTGCCAGACAATATAGGAGTCAGCAATAGCATCATTGATAAACCCATCAACCAAATGATAAATAATAAAATATGGTACTACCGTAAGTAAAGAATAAACAACGGCTAATACCATAGACGATAAAAGCTTACGGCGTTGGTTTGCAACCAATTGAATTAACCAAGAAAACGGCGTTCCTTTCATTTTTTTGCCTATATAAAGAAATAAAAAACAAAAGCGTAAAATTTCACCTTACGCCCCCAATAAAGAACTAAGACATTTTATTTTTAAGGTAGTCAAACAATGTAGGGCAGAGGTTATTAAGGTAAAAATGCCCACCAGAGAAACGCTGAAAATCAAACTCCCCCGTAGTTGCTAATGACCAATCTAGAATTTCACTTTCTGTTACTTCTGTATCTCCCTCACCCAGCAAAGCACTAAGAGGACAAGAAAGTGTTGGTAAAGAGTCTCGTTGATAGCTTTCTATTGCCTCAAAATCAGCACGAATAATGGGTAGCATTAACTTTCTAAGGGCTGGGTTATCAAACACAACCTCTGATGTTCCCCCCAACCCCATGATTTTGTTAACCAAAGCATCATCACTTTGCTTATGGTAATTGGTCCCTCTACTTTTATGCGGTGGAATTCGTCCTGAAGCAAAGAAATGCGCCAATTTACGACCCTGCTGCTCCCAGCGTATTGCGGTTTCAAACGCCAAAGCGGCACCCATACTGTGCCCAAAAAAGGAGGTGGGGCGATGAGGCAAAAAAGATAAACTTTGCGCAACCTCATCAGCACACTGATGTAAGCAAGTCTTGAGTTTTTCTGATAGTCGATGACCACGACCTGAGAGTTGCACTGCATATACAGCGGTATGCTCATCAATATGGTCACGCCACGGCATGAAATATTCCGCATTCCCTCCAGCAAAGTGAAAACAGATTAGCTGCCTACGTGTGCCTGGTTTGATGAGTTTCAATTGCTTATGCATTTTCACTCTCCTGATGATATTCAACCAACCAACCTTCAATAGAAGGGCTCGTTAACATTGGCTCTTGCGCCGAAATGACTTCAGGATTCCCAATGCACCCCATTAAAGATCGCCATACTGATGCTTGTCCTAGTAAGAACTGTGCTGATGCAGGGGTTGGTGATTCAATATTACTTACCATGCTATGTAATGCTGTTCTGATTGCCTCTGGCCAGTGTTCGTCAATAATTTCTTCTAAGCTTGGCATTTCTTTGTATAGAAACTCGCAAGAAGCGGGCTGATAAAACTCTGGCGCTTGTTGTTTATCGAGCAACTCTCTCATCCCATTTTCCTCAGGGGTTCGAGGTATATGAAAAGCTCTATTCCATAGCACTGGGCCATGTGTGTTAACTAACACCAAATTGCCACTCGGTAACCCCACAGTAATGCGATGCATAATGTGGAAATGGTTATCAGGGTCGCCTGGATCCAACTGGTTCTGAATCTTCAAGATGAGCGGAATCCCAGCAAAAACACCGTGAATTACTTGATAAGGCGGTAATAGCTCCGACTTTAATTTTCTCACCTCAGACCAATCAACATTAGAATGGAACTCAAATGGCGTAACCCCTCCTAATGCCTGTCCCAACATATCGAGCAAGCCGCAAATCACTTGTACTCCACAGGTCGCTTCAATAAAGCAAGGCTGCTGAGTTTCACGCGCTTTCTTTAAGTACTCAACAAAGTGGCGAACAGCTGGCACATTAGGATAATGAGTATTAATTTGGTAATGACATCCGTTTTTCCTCGCTAACTTTAAGCATTCCACGACATCTTTTTCATAAACGGGATGCTCTTGCAGAACATGTATGCCTTTTTCTAATAATGCGCGGGCAAGTTGTGACCCAGCCCCCCCTACAATTGCAGAACGAACAACAACACATGCAATATCAATATCTTGAGGTAATTCTGACACCTCACGATATAAAGGCACACCATACTCCTTAGCTATTGTTAAGGATCGTTCACTTCCTCTTGCTAAAATTCCGGCAAGTTCAAACCCTGGGAATTGGCGTTTAAATGCGGAAAGGTATACCTGACCAAAAAGCGTTCCACATACAACAACACGATATGTTTTCATCACAAAGCTCCCTCTTCAAACGCCAATTCATAATTAGGCTCAATCGAGAGGTCCCAATGACTAAACATATTTTGTTCGTGCAAAAACGAGATTAAATGACCTGTTTCAACTATTTCAGAAAGCCAAAACACCCCATTATTTAAATGAGATGATGATTGCGTTAACAATTGGTGCGCAGTAAAAGCGGCGACCATTCCCGTCATTCGATAGCCATCATTAAACTTACAACGAAGCGTTAAATTAACTGGCTGTTGAGCAATCCAACCTTGCACATCCATTACGCAATATTGCTGAGTACCATACTTCTGAACCATGGATTGACTCAGACTAACTAACGCTGCAGTTTGCTCCTTAGCACTTTCATTTGCTGACATTAATAACTGTCGATCAGCGACTAAATTAAAGGCCGCGAAGTTAGATATTGAAAGTGTGTTAGCGACGCGTTGATGCTCAGCACTCAAATAAGGTAATGCGGTAAATTCTTTTCCCTCAGGTAGTGGTTGATACCCCTCTCTTGTCCCCTCTCTCACCTTTATATCATCTCTAATTACCACCCCGCTAAAAGCATCATTACTCCCTAAGCTTGCAATAAAATCTATCGCAGACGTTGATGTAAATGCTTCAATACCCCCTACATAAAGCTCGATACTGTGCAGTTCTTGTAGCTTTTCTTTGGCAATAAAAGGAAGCAACGAGGTAAAACCGGGAACAAAACCTGCTCCAAAAACACAGCTAACTGGTAAGTCTCGACCCTGCAACTGCTGCTGAACGTGACCGAAAACATCCTGCTCCCCCCCTACATCGACATATAAGGTATGAGTGTCTATTGCAACGCGAGCTATATTGTCTCGAATCGCCGACGCAGGCCCTGCTGCATTTATGATCAAATCATGATGATGGCAAACAGCTGCCACCTCCTTCTGATCATACAAATCAACAATCCTATAATGTGTTAAGTCAGGACGTGGCTGCCGTCCTATTCGCGTAACTTGATAACCAAGCGCACAAAGCGCTTGGTCTATATGTTGTCCCACTTCACCACAAGCTCCGAAGATGGCGACTCTATTCATGCTTTCCTCCTTGCATAGCAACTGTGTTTAAGTGCTTAGCTAGAGGTAATACTTGAGATGATTGCATACAGGTGAAGTGATCACCTTCAAGTGAAATAACATCAATGTCACCAACACTATATTGCAGCCAAAAGTCATGCATATCGGCTTTAAGCGTGGGCAGTAAATAAGTTTCATCTTGCTGACAAGCGAAAGTGAAATCACCACTATAAAAAGATGGTTCATAATGAGTCACAGCCTGCAAACTGTGATGGAACACTGGATAGAGCTGAGAAATATCTCCTACTTTTGCCGTTTGCTGATTTGATTGGATATCAAGTACTGTTTGGAAATAAGCGATACGCTGTGCTTCATTTGCTTTTGCGTAACTCGCATAATTTAGTGAGAGTTTATCAAAGCCGAGCTGTTTAGCTTTAGCCACTACATCTTCAATATTAATTTGATTAGGCTTAGTGGCTAATAAAGCCAAATAAGTTTGCTCAAGCTGAAGTAAATCAATACCGCTCCAAGGGTTTGGTACATTCAGTTCTTTAGCAAGAGCGACATCCGTCATCATAGGGTCATTTACTTTGTACGGAATTTGATAACTACTTGCGATCGTCAATGATGCGAACGGAGAGCCACATTCCATCGCTTGTCTTGCCAGCTCAAAAGCAATTAACCCCCCCATACAAAAACCAAAAAGATGGCATTTAGACAAGTCAAAATTATCTTCCAATAAGGCTTTGTATTGATCAGCTAATTCAACGATCAAATGTTCACTTGGAATGGTTAAATATTGCTGTCTATCCTGAACACTAATGCCATAAACTGGCGCTGTAAGTTGCTCTACGAGTGCTAAGCAAGGCATTACAGTGCCGCTACCATCATGAAGAATAATGATAGGTGCGCCGTCACCTTCTTTAATACGCTGCAAAGCCGTTGAACTATCTTCAATCGCACTGCAGTGCTGCTGAATTGGCGTTTGTTTTCGTAAGAAGATCGCAAGCTCTTTAATAGTGGGGGTTTGCAATACCTGGCGAAGTGTCCCTTCCCAGGGAACAAATTCTTCACCTAATTCTTGGCGGATCCTACTCACCCACTGCGTTATCAATAATGAGTCACCACCCGCACCAAAGAAATCATCATTTGGCCCCATATTAGGGTTACCAATCACATCCCGACATGACGATAGTAATAACGTCTCAAGTTGATCAAGGTCTTCTGATACCTCGTTTTGTAGAGTCTCTTGATGGCCTATAATTTCAGGTAACGCCTTTCTATCTATTTTACCGTTATTTGTAAGCGGAAAACGGTCTAAGACAGCCAATTGTGCAGGTACCATATAACTAGGTAACTCTTTACTAAGCTGTTCTAAGATTTCAGTCTTATCACATTCATGCTTCTGACCATTGAATTGGGCCAGCATAAAACTTTGACCTAATTGATATAAGGCTTCTTGATTATTAGGGAACGCAAATAACTGCTCAGCCCCTACATCCGACATTGCGTTTAACCAACGTTCCTGAGGCATAAATGGAGAATTTAATGCTAAACGTTCATCATTATGAGCGGTCAAGCCATGTTTGAATTCCATTGAAGTCATAAGTTGGTAATTATCTCTTGTCGCCTCAATTACAAGTAACCAAGCCCCTGGCTTCATTAACTCACGTAAGTGATTTAACCCTTCACGCGCAACAACTGCGTTGTGTAACACATTAGAAGAAACAACCAGATCATACTGACCGCAATCAAAACCTTGCTCTAACGCAGGTTGATTGAAATCGTATAAGCGATAATCAACAAAATCATAATCTTGATAACGAAGCTTAGCTTCATTGAGGAAAAATGATGAAACATCAGTAAAGGTATACTCGACATTATGTGCTGCTAGAGCCGGAATAAGCTCGTTACTTGTACCACCAACGCCAGCACCAATCTCTAGGATACGAATTGGCTGAGCACGTTCAGCTAAATGCTTTACTTTACTTAACGCCGCTGTGATCAACATTTTATTCATCATTTTGCTGATCAAGTTATTTTGATAAGTTGATGTCGCGACATCTAACTTGCCATCAGGAAACAACAAATCGAGAGGATCGGCCTTATCTCGCAGTAACTCAGGCAAACATTGACTACTTCGCTCAAGGTAGTTAACTAAGCCTTTATCACCATCCAAACACTCCAGTGCTTCGTAACATCCTTTCCAACATAACGAGATATCATCTTCGCTCACTTGCTGTAGTAAAGCGTATGTTTCTCCATCATGTCGTGCTAGCTGATTTTCAATAAGCGCTTTTAGCCATCGACTTAATAATTGTTTATGACGAGGCGCATAATTACCATCAGCAATCATGTCATCGATGTTTTTCTGTTGATCTTCACCTAATCCTCCACTTGATTGCAATGCTTGAACCATATGGAGCAAAGCGACTCTATCTAAATAATAAACAAAGTCTGTTACCGACTTCTCTGGCACTGTTTGCCGAATAGCTTCTGCCGTCAAAGTTAACTCGGTTTCCGTCTCTGCAAATTGATGCGAGAACAAAGTACTTTTTGCATCATTTTGGTAAATAGCCGGCTCAATGTAAGCTTGAAGGTGATAATTATGCTTATCTCCTCGCGCTAAGACGACAGCTTGAGATACTGATGATTGACGCTCAAGCGCTGATTCTATTTCACCAAGCTCAACTCGATATCCTCGTACTTTTACTTGGTTGTCATCACGACCAACAAACACGATCACACCATCATCTCGGTAATAAGCTCGGTCACCCGTTCGATACCAAGGTGTTCCGGTATTCGCATCTTGGAAGAAATGGGCAGCCGTTTTCTCTTCATCTTGCCAGTACCCGAGCGCTACCCCGCTACCGCCAATACACAGTTCACCAGCAACCCAGTCAGGGCAGGCCATACCTTTATCATCCAGTACAGCAAACATCTGATTTGATAACGGAGTACCGTAAGGAATAGAAGTGTAATAATCAAAGGTAGGATCAATTGGGAAATATATAGACCAAATAGCGGCCTCTGTCGCGCCACCTAAGCTGTATAGTCGGGCGTCAGGTATCAAGGTAGCAATTGCTTTAGGTAATGCGACCGGAATCCAATCACCAGACATCATTACGCATTTAATACTATCCAGCGTAGGTAGTGATTCGTCGGCTAAATATCGCGTTAACATTGTCATCTGCGCAGGTACAGAGTTCCAAACACTGACGTTATGTTCTCGAATTTGACGAGTCCATTCTGCTGGGTTTTGGATATCTTTCTCGCAAGGTAACACCAATGTAGCACCACAAGCTAAGGTACCAAAGATGTCATAAACGGAGAGATCAAAACTTAGTTTAGCCAATCCAAACACCACATCGCTTGCTGTAATTTCAAAGCGACGATTGATATCGACCACAGTATTCACAGCCGCTTGATGACTTACCATGACACCTTTGGGGCTTCCTGTACTACCAGAGGTATAAATAATGTAAGCCAGTCGTTCAGATGACTGAGTTATCTCTGTACTGCCAATGTTATGAACACGACCTTGTAGCGCTTGCGCATCACAAATATTGACGGCCTCAAACCCATCGTCTGCTAGCTGTTGGGCAAGTTCATTTGAGCGCGTCAACACCAACTCTACATCGGCATCAAACAGAATTTGCTTCATACGAGAAACCGGCTGACTAACGTCAAGCGGTAAATACACCCCATCAGCTAATAACGTTGCTAATGTTGAAACAACTTGTTCAACACTTTTATCAATCGCAATCGCAATACGAGCTCCCTTTGGTAACTTGCTCGCCAGTGACTTTGAACGAACGATCAGCTCATCGTATGTCAGTGTTTGTTCGGGCGTAACCAGTGCTGTCGCATCAGGCGTTAACACTGCTTGCTCTAACACCAGTTGATGCAACATAGATTCAGCAACAGGTTTAATCGTATTATTTACCTGTTCGCGAACCTGTTGTTGTTTATTCGGTAAAGCAAGGCGAGTAGCTTGATCCCACTGCTGAAGTCCACCAGCAATGACTTGTTCAATCGCACCTTCAAAACATGTAAACATTGACTCGATCATTGAGTCAGGGAATATGCCGTCAAGTACATCCCAATTGATGTACAAACTGCGGTCTCGATTCATAAGTTGGCAATCAATCCAAACTTGAGGCGTTTGACTAATACCATATGCAACTTCCATCCCCATCTCGTACTGAGATTTGGTCTCTGAAACTTGCTCTCTATTACTACCGACTAATGCACTCGTGAAGACTATTGGCATGCGAGCATAATCAGCACCACGTTGTCGGGCTATTTCACGCATAACCTCAACGCCACTAAACGCTTTATACTCTAAGTCTTGCCACAATTGATTCTGCTGCTCTTTCACTTGTGCTAATAAGGTTCGTGACTCCGTAAGATTCACTTCCAGCAAGTTGACACTCGTGAAATCCCCCACCATGTTGAGTAAATCTGGATGGATCGGTTCACGATTCATTACCGTCATGTTCAAGCAAAAATGTTTTGATTTAGACCACTTAGCTAACACTTCACTAAAGAGCGTCAGTAATAGCGATGAAGGACTAACCCCTTGATGATTACATTGACTTTCGAGTTCAGCCCATTGCTTTGGCGCTAATTGCATTTCATGGCGAGTGAAATGCGGTGTTTCTTTCTTAACTTCCGACGTCAAACCATCATTAATATCAGCGAGGAGTGATAACTCTGGTGCCATTGGCAAATGAGGCACTCGGTCTTGCCAGTATTGTCTCGCTTGCGCATATTTGTCTGTCAGCTTCTGTCGCTTTTCAAACTCCATGACATCTTTGAACGATAAGCTAATAGGCGCTAGCACCAATTCAGACTCATGATAAAAATGAATCAACTCAGACAAAATCACCTGAATACTCATAAAGTCTGCAATCAATAGGTCAATACTAAAATGCAGGTATGATTTACCTTCCGACTCGCTTACTTTTAAGTCAAACAGAGGCCATGCTTCAGTGTCATAAACGCGATGGGACATGTTTGCCCGATACGTTAACCTCGTATCAGTTTGCAAATCACATTCAATCTTATACTCAGGTACTTGTGATAGTATTTGCTGAGTACCATTAGAAAAGACTATAGCTCGCAACATCTCATGGCGTTCAATGAGCTTATTCCAAGCTTGGTTTAGCTTCTCAACATCAAGATGTGCAAATTCGAGCTCAAAGTAACCGTGGCAGCCTGTGCCACCGAACTCAAACACATTTTGCCGTCCAATAAGATAAGCGGCCTGTACATCATTTACCGGAAAAATCTCATATTTATCTTTCGTACTAGGACAAAGAACAGCGCCCAATTCACGCTCTTTTAGTATTGTTATTAATTCACTTTTTACTGCTTTCAGCTGCTCAACAACCTCTTTGGTCATTACACCTTGAGGGGCTCTGAACTTCAAGGCGTCAGCTTCAAGCCAAAACTCGGCTTTCTTAGCTTCTAACTGTTGCAGTAACGCTAATGGTGACATTAATGTTGTTCCTTTTTTCATAAGGTTCCTTCCTCAAAATCAACCTCGTTGCTCTCTTTTTCTGAGGTTTCAAGAGCAAGTGCAATACGTGAAATCGTTTGTAAATTAAACACAGCGTGAAGTGGCAAAGTAATACCGTGCTGTTGTTGGAGTGTGCTAGCTAGCTGAATCGCAACAAATGAATCTCCGCCTAAGGCAAAGAAGTTATCGCTCGCGCTAATTGGCGTATTAATACCAAGAACTTGTTGCATTGCTTGAGTCAGAACAATCTCTTCATCTGTACTTGGTGCAACAAACTCACTCTCATTAGAAATTGAAAGTTCCAAGGTTTTTAATACATTTCGATCGACTTTACCGTTAGCTGTGAGTGGCCATTCTTGAAGTACGGCGTAGCCATCAGGCATAGAGTAACTTGGTAAATAATTTAATAATTGCGGCTGAATAATCGAAAGTTCGACGGCCATATTCGACAACAAATAAGCATGAATCTTAGGACGAGAATCATGATGCTCAATCAATACAATCGCATCTTTCACTCCAGCGCATGACTTAAGTGCTTTCACTATTTCACCGAGTTCAATACGCAGCCCTGCCACTTTAACCTGGTGGTCACGACGCCCAAGGAACTCTATAGTTCCATCAGGCCAGTAGCGCCCTATATCACCGGTTCGATACCAACGTTGTGATTGATGTTCACAGAACTGCTGCTGAGTTAATTCCTTATTACCAATGTAACCTTGGGCGACACCATCTCCCCCAATCCATAGTTCACCGGCAACCCAATCAGGGCAGTCATCACCAATATCACTTGCAACTCTAAAACATTGATTTGGTAAAGGCTTACCATAAGGAATTGAACGCCATTGCTTTTCAACTTGCTGAACAACACAATAGTTCGACCAAATTGCAGCTTCAGTCGCACCTCCCATCGCCACAAATTTGGCAAGACAACTGTTACGACGTAAGCGTTCAGGTAATTCCAGATTGATCCAATCACCTGACAACATAACGCAGCGCAATGAGGTCAATAGCTGACATTCAGCCTGTGACTCATTCCCCATCAAAAGCATTTCTAACAATGCTGGTACGGTATTCCACAAGGTAATTTGATGCTGCTGAACCAACTCTAACCAAACGCCAACGTCTCTGGTTTGCTCATCGTTGATAAGCACCAATTTCCCGCCAACAGACAGCAAGCCAAAAATGTCATATACCGATAAATCGAAATACAAGGCTGATAGCGCTAAGACACTGTCATCTGCAGTTACATTGTGCTGGCGATTGATCGCTTCAATAGTATTCATGGCCGCGCCATGAGTGATCGCAACCCCTTTCGGTGTTCCTGTACTGCCTGAGGTGAAGATCACATAAGCCAACTCATCAAGCGTGCTCTGAAGGGGCTCAACCAAAGCTTCTTCAGAAGCCAGCAAGCTTTCAACATTGATCCCTTGGCCACCATTCTCAAACAACTCGTTGCGGTCACAAATCACGAACTTGATGCATGCTTGCGCCAATACAGACTCAACTCGAACTTTTGGCCAATCAGTTGCTAATGGTACATAAGCCGCTCCAATCCACTGAATTGCAAGGACAGAAGCAATCTGCTCGATAGAGCGCGGCAACATGACACCAACGCAATCACCTTTAGCAATTCCATGTTTTTGCAACTGGTACGCTGCCTGACTCACTTTTGTATGCAGATCTCGATACTTATAGCGCTGACCATTAGCGACAATCGCCGTCGCCTCAGGTGTTGCTTGCATTTTTTCATACACACTAATGTGCATTGCTCGCAGAGGCACCACGTCCTGAGTGCTGTTAACAAGAGTGCGAACTTCTCGCTGTGATGCAGGTAACGCTATTGGCGATGGCTGTGACCAATCACAGTCAGCAAGTTGCTCCAATAATTGGCAATATGAATTAAACATTGCATCAACTACGCCGTCAGGGAACAACGCCTCGACAACATCCCAGTTAAAGTGTAATTCTCCATCTTGCTCAAATACTTGATGGTCAATCCAAACTTGGGGTGTTTGAGATACGCCCCATACAGATCGGGTAATGCCTAACTCAGAAGACTCATCAAGGCTAGTGTCCGCACCTAGTGCACTAGTGAACACCACAGGCATACTCAAATCAGTCACTTCTTTTAACTTGGCTAACTCACGTATCACCCAAACAGCAGAAACATCGGCGTATTCCAAGTCTTGCCATAACTGCTGTTGCAAACGCTCAGCACTTTGCAACCAACTTTCACCTGCAATTTGATTGGTCTCGAGTAACAAGAGTGAGGTGAAATCCCCCATAATGTGCTGAATATTGTCATGGACAGGCTTGCGATCAAACAAAGTAACATTGATGCAATGCGATGAGGATTCGGACCATTTTGCCAATAATTGCGCATAACAGTTAAGCAACAAACAAGACGGCGTGATCGCACACTCTCGTGCTTTCTCTGTTAAACGGCTCCATAATTCTTTAGACAAGCAGGATTGGCGTCGAACGAAGCTTGGCTTCTCTAATTGATTTGGCTCCATGCTTAACGGCAGACGCGGAGCCTCCGGTAAACTAGGCAGTCTGCTTAACCAATAACTCTTCGCTATTATTTGGGATTCATGCTCTTCTTGCAGATAAACTTGCTGTTGATAATCACGGAACGTAATCCCCAACTCTGGCAAGTCGGCTTCCAAATCACGATATAAAATTCCAAGCTCAGCAAAGAAAATCCGCATGCTAAGACCATCAAGAATGACATTGTCTAAGCCGATACATAGCCGTTTTTTCCCACATTCAGACTCAATGAGTGTAAGGTGGAAAAGCGGCCATACCTGAGGATTTAACACTCGATGAGATAGCACCTCACGTTGATGAGTAACAACTTCTTCCCATTGCTTTTCAGTACAAGAGACCATTTCCATCGGACAGTAAAGTGCTGACGGAATACAAACTTGTTGCCCTTTGTCATCAAACACAATACGAAGGGTGTCATGACGCTCAATTAAACGCATAAGCGCTTGCTCTAGACGCGTCACTTCAAAGCCATCAGCTTCAAATTCAGAATAGAAATGTGTGCCAACACCGCCCATCACAAAGCCTTCGTTTCGCCCCATAATGTAGGCTTGTTGAACATCAGTCAGCACAAAAGGTTGATAACGTTCATTCTCGTTATGCACTAACGTGATTTGTGATGAAATTTCACCTGCATCAAATTCTAAATGGCGAGCAAAGTCGCTCAACACAGGAAGTGAAAAGACATCGGACAACTTCACACGATTAAAGCCAACCTCGCCCAATGCCCCCGTAATTCTTGTTGCATGAAGACTATCGCCTCCTAACAGGAAGAAATTATCTGCACGTGATGGTGTTACACCAAGAACTTGCGCCCAAACCTCTGCAACACACTTTTCATTGTCGGTTACGCAATCCTGTTTATCTTCATGAGTAACCATAGCAATATTGGCTGCTGATAAGCGCAGTTGAGCACGGTCAATTTTGCCATTGTTTGTTAAAGGCATTGTTGAACAAACGACAATGTGTCGAGGCAACATATAATTGGGTAGCTGTAATGCTAACCAGTCAGCCAGTTGAGAGGTATCCGACACAGCAAGAGTTTCAGCCTGGCGCCCCGTCATCACTAATAAGTTCGCTTTATTTACTGCAGGCAAGACATCCATGCTTAGTGATGAAGTTTGCAAACTAGTTTGCCATTGTTGGGCATCAAGTAGAGGTGAAGACTCCCCTCGGCGACAATCATGATAAGGGCTTTGATCTACGCTTCTCATTAACGCTTCTGGCTGCATTAATGTCACCGTTAATAATGCAAGAGGGCTCAGCGCTTGCGTCTCTATCGCAACAAAATGACCACTTGGTGCGATAAGTGAAGACATTAGGTTAATCCCTTCATTCACATCATTAAAACGATGGAGTGCATTGTTACTGATCACCAAATCAGCTTGATGCCTTTCAACGTCGCTTAATGCACAAGCAAAAGCATGATCCCCATAGCCCGCTAATCGGAATGTCGCTTGATCAAGAACCGACTTAGCTTGTTCAGCTACGCAGTAACTTACCTGGCTAGCGTCACATTGATTCAATATATGTGATGCTAAATGACCCGTTCTACCATTGAGTTCGACAACGTTTACAGCTCGACCCAATTGCTTAGAAAGTAAGACTATTGTTTCAACAATATATTGTTCCGTTGATGAAAAATCAGGGTGGATTAATGCTAACGCTTCAGGTGTCAACACCGGGTCATCAATAAGCGTAATTTCACTCACCTCGCCCTGCATCAAATCAACATACCAATCAACCTTATTTTCTAATGCCGATAAGATTGAAGCATGAACAGGCATATGCGCGACCTTCTTTTGGTAGGCAACCATTGGACTAACGACTTCTTGCTCTTGACGCCAATATCCCCGCTCAGCTGACCATTGCTTTGTTTCAACGAGAACATGCAACCAGCTTTCAAATACAGCTTGAAAACGAGGTGTAATATGCAAACTACATAGCCACTCATCCAGCGTCAGTGACGCACCCGGTTTAACGTTATTTGCTATCACCATCTTATCGAGCACCAAACGCATAACATGCGTTGCCATTGCTTGCTCAATAGCGGTGTGATCGACAGGCTTTGGTGGTGTGGGTTGCGATACCTTTGTATCAAGCAGCGTCATATCAGCTTCATACTCAGTTTGAAGAGCACTCACCTCACCTTGCTGTTTAGAAACAAAAAGTTGAATATGTTTCTGTGGTTTATCTAGCAATAGCGCTATCGCTTTTTGCACCCCAGAAAATTGCTCTGCCGCATGTTCAACGTCCCCAAGTTCAATCCTAAAGCCATTAAGTTTGACCTGGTTATCTCGTCGCCCAATAAACTCAACGATCCCGTTAGACCAAAAACGTCCCATATCACCAGTTCGGTAATACTGTTGCCCATCATGGAAAATAAATTGTGCTGCTGTTCTTTCAGGGTCAGCAAAGTACCCCTCTGCAACCCCCTGACCACCAATCCAGAGCTCACCAATCACCCAATCAGGACAATCTCGGCCCAAGGTATCCATCACTCGGTAACTTTGATTACTCAATGAATAACCGTATGGGATGCTTGTCCAATCCGTCTCTACGTAATTGACATCAAAAGCATTAGACCAAATCGCAGCTTCTGTTGCCCCTCCTAATGCCGTCAATTGAATTGATGGGTTCAAAGCATTTAATCTTGGTTGTAAATCCAAACCAACCCAGTCGCCTGACAACAGAACATTTGTCATTGAGCTTGGCAATTGACGAGTGTCATTTTCAGCTGCAATTAACAACATTTCGAACAGTGCAGGCACACTATTCCATATCGTAATTTGATATTCATGAATCAATGAAATCCACGCTTTTGCTTCTTTTCGTTCTGACTGTTGAGGAACAACAACGCAGCCCCCTACAGAAAGTGGTCCAAAAATATCAAAAACAGATAAATCAAAGTTCAGTGCCGATAACGCAAATGTTCGACAGTCACTAACCAACTGATAACGCTGATTAATATCATCAATAGTATTGGCCGCAGCTTGATGGGTAGTAATAACGCCTTTAGGAATACCGGTAGAGCCAGAGGTATAAATAATATAAGCAACATCGTGTGGTGATACCGAAGCAATTTGTGTTGCTATGATGTGCTCTTGCCCACGTTCATCAATATCGAGTAATGACCAACCAGCCATTGCTTCTTGGTTGGTAATTGCCTCCACAGCATCCTGATTTATTACAACGATTTTAATTGCTGCTTGCTCAATAATTTGATTCAACCGAGCGACTGGTTGCTCAATATCGAGGGGGACATAACTAGCGCCCAATAAGTGTATTGCCAACACCGCGACAACTTGTGATGCTCCCTTTGGCAATAAAATCGCCACACGATCCCCAGACAGTACACCTTCTTGCTTGAGACGATAGGCAAGTTCACCAGCACTTTCTGACAACTGGCGATAAGACATCGACGCTTTATTTTCAATAACCGCAATGGCATCAGGTTGCGCCTCTGCCAATTCAAAGAATCGCTGATGGAGAGTGCGAGGGGCGTACGAAATCACGTCACTGCTGTTTCTCGAAGCACGATCTTTTCTTGCTTCTTCGGTTAAAAACGCGGGCACCGTTTGTTTCAGCATGTTAGGTCGCTGCGCTATTTCAGTGATTAGCCTCCCCATACTAGCAAACATCTGATCGACCATATTGGCTGGGAATAAATCATCGACTGTATCCCAACTTATTATCAACTCCCCTTTTCTCTCCATTACCTGACAGTCAATCCAAACCTGAGGCGTCTGAGAGATGACATAATTCATCTCACCCAGACAACTATCGCCAAGGAAGTCATTACCTAGGTTACTAGTGAAAACTATCGGCATGGCAACTTGAGAGCCTCTCTGCTTGGAAAGCTCTCTTAACAAGCGAATGGCATCGAAATCACTATGGTCAAGATTCGCCATAAATTGGCGATTCAATGCACTTGCATTATCTAAGATATTGGATGCTTCTCCATCACGGCATGCTAATAGCATCAGCGTAGTAAAATCAGCAACAACACCCGACACATCCATGGCAGTATGACGTCGGTTGAAAATCGTAAGATTTAAACAAAAATCCTTATTATCACTCCAGCCTCTTAAGGTCTCCGCATAACAACTCGCCAACATCATTGAGGGAGTAATACGGTGTTGACGGCATGCTTGCTGTAATGCTCGCCATTTATAGGCAGCTAAACGCCATTCACGGTGAACAAACACAGGTTGTTTGATTTCTTCCGGTCGTTTTGCCAACGGTAATTGCGGCGCCGAAGGCAAGCTAGGCAGTTGTGCTAGCCAATATTGACGATCAGCCTCTAGATGCGCTTGCTCACGTATTGCTGATAGATATTGAGGGAAATGCAGGGTTGGTTGCGCAAGTTGTTCACAATTATCATCGAGATAGAACTGAGCTAGATCATCAAGCAGGATTTGAATGCTTAATGCATCAGCAACAACCATATCAATATTGAAGTGAAGACGACTACCTCGCGGACTATGACTTAAATTAATTGCCAAGCCAGATTCATTTTCTAAATCCAGAATCTGCGCTTCTAAATTACGCCTCAGACCCGCCTGTTTACTTGTTGCCAATTCACAGTCAAGAGTTCTCCAATCATATTCATGGATTTGCGTTGGAGCATTCGCTGTAATATAGCCAAGACCATCGCTATTCATCCTCATTCGTAACATGCTATGACGGGCATATAGGCGATCAAGCGCTAAACGAAGTTTGTCACTATCGATCCATTCACTATCAAGCTCTAAGTAGACCTGGCATGCAACCCCACCAAGAGTTTGTGTGCTGTTCCTACCTTGCCAATACGCTTGTTGAACACTAGTCAACTCGAAAGGGTGAGTTAATACTGTTTCAGTATCTTGTTCTTTTTTAGCATCTAGATACTTTTCAGTAACTTGGTCACAACTTACTGATGATTGCCATAATGCAGACCACGCAGCTAAAGTTGGCGCTTCATACATCCGAACAAGTTCAAACACAACATTGTGCTTTTTCGCTTCATCAACAAGATCCATCATCTGCAATGAATCCAAGCCTAAGCTAATCAAATCAGCGTCTAAGCCTATTTCTCCTGGCTCGATAAGTAGAACATCGCTCAGCCATTCAGTTAAGAATGCTTGATGATCAATGATTGATTTCGTGGGTAAAGTGGCTTCCTCTATATTACTTTTGCTACCTGTATTTTGCTGTTCAACCCAGTATTTCTCTCGTTTAAATGGGTATAGCGGTAAAGCCAATAAAATTTCGGTTGGATAAGTCACTTTCTCACTAAAGTGCGACCAGTCATAATCAGCACCATTGCACCATTGTTCAAGTTCGGCTGGTAATGCCGACGGAACGAAAGATTGACCTACGGCAATTTGTTTTAATTTACATAGTAAGTCTTCGATATCTGCAAATGGAACACATCGCCGGATTGGTAAGTGATGCTCGCGTTTATCTCTCCAAGCATGGAATAGCTCAACAGCATTGTGACGGTGTGATTCTATTGTTTGAATCCAAGCTTTAGCCAATTGGCTAAGACTATCAATATGACTTGCTGTTAAGGGAAGGAACCCTATCTGTGGTAATACATACTCAGATTTGTCCGTCACATCTTGATGATTACGAATAATAATGTGACCCAAAGTCCCAGTAAAACTAAAGGAACTAACCCCCATGCGTCTTAACGGTATTGGACGAACGTCGTTCTCAAAAATATAACGTTCAATCCAAGGCCGTAGCTCAGGATTAAACGACTTAAACGTTGGGTGAGGGAAAACAGTTTGTGCACGCATTTGAGCAATCGCCCTAATCACCCCCGCAACACCAGCAGCAGATTCTAGGTGACCAAACTGCGCTTTGCCTGCAGTCAAATGCAGCGGTTGAATACGACTCTGATAAACACCATCAATGGCACTTAATTCGATAGGGTCGCCAAGCGGTGTGCCGGTGCCATGCATTTCAATTGCATCAATATCATTTTCTGTTCTTCCACTGCGCGCTAGTACTTCTTTCAACAGTGTTTGCTGTGCAAGTGGGTTAGGTGCCGTCAAGCTACTACTCTCACCGTCTTGTGCCACACCTGTAGCCTCAATAACCGCTAAAATAGGGTCACCATCTCTTATCGCTGCATCATAATCTTTTAGCAGTAGTAACCCTAAACCCTCAGCACGAGCATAACCATCAGCATCAGCACTAAAAGTAGCGCATCGCCCGTTCGGAGAAAGCATCCCTGCTTTTTGTAAAGCACTCTCTATTTGAGACGAGAGAAGAAGGTTTACACCACCAGCAATTGCAGATTCACAACGCTTTGATTGAATATTTTGGACAGCCATATCAATGGCAACGATAGATGATGAACAAGCGGTATCTATAGTAATAGCTGGGCCACTTGTACCGTAATATTTAGCAAGTCGACCCGAACTACCACTACGACTCGTGCCAGTAATTAAATAACTTTTTAAAAACTCAGGAGCGTTTTGATTAGCCAACAGATCACTATAATCTTGGCTTCCCTGGCCGACAAAAATACCTAATGGCAACCCTTTTAATTTCGAAGGTAACCAACCCGCTTGTTCAAAAAGATGCCAACTTGACTCCATCAACCAGCGTTGTTGTGGATCGAGCAAGCAGGCTTCTCGAGAAGACATAGCAAAGAAATTAGCATCAAACTTGTCTATGTTATCAACCGCACCTATGGGTAAAGAAAATGTGCGTAACTCATCACTCACACTCGCTAGTGCTGATTCGCCTTTAATTAGCCAATCTGCGTACTCAACCCAACTTGCGTTTTGTTGCTTTGGTAAACGACTGCTAATTGCAATAATCGCAATATCAGTTGACCGAGATGAAAACTCCTCCACCAACTCTTTTGGGGACTGCTGCCTGTGTTGCTGTTGAACAAACTGACTAAAAGCGGATAGATTTGGATAAGCAAATAACTGTACAGGTGAAATCGAGATACCAAGCTGACTCGAAATTTGTGCGCACCACTGTGTCGCAAGCAAACTTGTCAGTCCGACATCAGTGAAACCTTGCTTGTCACCAAATAGCTCAATACCGACAATAGCTTCAAGGGAATTTCGCAAATATTCAGAAATGTCAGTAATGAAAGCGGGAGTGGCTGGTAGCGACGATATATATAGTGGCTTTAATTTTTGTGCTTGGAGCTCTGATAGCATCAAGCTTCGACGGATCTTACCGCTAGAAGTTTTTTGTAAGCAACCTCTTGCGATGAGGGTAACTTGACTCACTGACAAACTATGATTTTTAGCGATAAGCGACTTAATTGTTTTTGAAATTTTTATTAATTGTCTTTGTTCTGTATGGCGATGCACTTCGCATAACCCATGAATTTCACCTGACTCAATATCTTGAACAAAGCAAGCCCCCCCAACCTCGATGTCATCACACATGCTCTCAATCGTAGATTCTAGGTCGTTAGGCATATGGTTTTCACCAGAAACAATAATGACATCTTTGAAGCGGCCGCAAATATACAATTCACCTCCCCACTTAAATGCCAGATCTCCGGTGCGCAGATACTCCCCATCGTCACAACTTGCATTTATCGATGCATTAAACGTTTGTTGAGTGAGCGAAGTTTTATTCCAATAGCCTTTCGCCACGCTATTACCGCGAACCCAAACTTCACCAACCTGTCCCAACTCACAAGCAGCACCGGTATTAGGGTCAACAATCTCAACTTGCCAAGAATTAAACTGGCTACCGCTACTCACTAACTCCCGCCCCGACATAGATTCAACAGCATGTCCTTCAGCAAGGCAGCCAACATCAAAAGTCTTCATTACTGCAGAGGTATTCGCAGGTTTATGGCTCACAATAAGCGTGGCTTCTGCCATTCCATATGCAGGTAAGAATCTAGATGACTGGAAACCTGACGATTCGAACTTTTGAGAAAAGCTCCTTATCGTTGAAGCTCGAATTGGCTCAGCGGCATTCATCACGACCTTCAAAGATGAGAGGTCCAGCTCACTGGCTTGGAGATCTGAAATAGAATCAACACACAGTTGGTAGGCAAAATCAGGCGCAGCGGTAATTGTGGCTTGATACTGCTCTATCATGTTTAACCATTTTGCTGGTTCTACAGAAAATTGACTTGGCCGGATAAAACTGCACGTACCACCAGACAATAAAGGGAACATAAGACCGTAGAACAAGCCTAGATCATGATAAAAAGGTAACCAATTTGCGGTATGGATATGCTGTATAGTTGGTTCTACTTGAAGCATAATGTCGAATTGATGATAAATATTTTTATCATAGTTACAAACCGCTTTTGGGCTTCCCGTTGAGCCCGATGAATATTGCAACATAACGGGGCCTGTAGGTGGGCACAGGTCATTCCAACAAAGTGGTTGTTTCTCTCCGAATAACTCATCCAGATATACAACTTCTCGGTTTATATCCCAACCAAATTTTTCAATTTCTCCTTTGGTCGCTGACAAAGCAACAATGAGGTTTGGTTCACAGTCATCCAGGATATGCTCAATATTAGATTTAACTCGCTGTAACCGTTTAACACCAGGCAAATTGACAGGTACCGCAGTAACCCCCACCATCAGACAGGCTAGGTACGAAAAAATAAAACTTGAGTCCCCTGGTAATAATAATAACGCTCTTTCCCCGGAAAAATATTTTATATTTCGAGCAACTTTACTCACTTCATAAAATAGTTCTTGATAACTATAGCTCTGATGTTTTTCACCAGTGCAATCATTCAGTGCTATTTCTAATGCATTATTTTCAAAATTATGCATTAACCTTTGCTGCACCCAGCCAGCTACAATTTCTTGCATTATTTTTTTCCTACACGAATAATTTGTAGTTATCCCCCTCAAACAGAGGGGGAGTATATTATTGGAGAACTACCATTTTAGATTGACAGTGGCACCAATTGTCGCTGGGTCACCAGAGCGGCCGTACCATTTTTCATTTGGCCCATCCCCCATAGGGAAGGCACGTGTCAGGTATTCTTTATCTAATGCATTTTTCGCCCAAAGAGTCAGGTCAATATTATCGCTTGTGTAACCACCTCTTAAATTCAGAACGCCATAAGCATCTTGTTTAGTCGTGTTAGCACTATCGAAATAAAAATCACCCGTTACGTTATAATCAGCGTAAATAAAGTAGTTTTCTAAGAAGTTATAATCCACACCTAGACTATAAGTATATTTAGGGGAGTTGGCTGGGCGATTACCACTATAATCATGTTGACCGGTGAAGCCACCATTCATGTCGTAATCCTTGCTAACAAAATTATCGAAGCTTGCATCATTAAACCCACCGTTAATCCAACTCGTTAAACCAGGCTGAATTAACCACGACAACTCAAATTCAGCGCCCTTACTAACGGTACCTCCTGCATTTTGGGTAAAGGACTTAGGGTAAATCTGCTGTTCAACTTGTTGATCTTTCCAATCAATCAAGAATACTGACGAATTAAAGCGAATACGATTATCTAACCATTCACTCTTCATTCCTAATTCATAGTTTATTGTGTATTCAGGATCATACTTTGGTGAAATAGTTGGCGGAGTTAGCATGTTAAACCCACCACTTTTATAACCGCGCGCGATGCTCGCAAACATCATAATGTCGGGGGTGGCGTAGTAATTTAGCCCAGCTTTAGGCAACCATTCATTGAAACTAGCTTCATCTGAGCCATTTGAGTTTGAAAATTGCGTATTCCAAAGGTCAAGATAATCAAACTTAACTTTCTGATAGTCATAACGTAAACCAGCAATCGCTTCCCATTTTTCAGAGAATCGATAGTTAATATTACCAAATACTGCGTAATTACTTACCTTTGATTTTGTTTTGGTTTTATTAAACATACCAAACTTTTTCATGCGCATATCAATGTCATTTTTGGCAGTTTCATCAAAGAAGTACAGACCACTCACCCAGCGAATGGCATCATTTTGATCAGAGCTCAATCGGAATTCTTGTGTCATGCGAGAGAAGTCTGAATCAATAAACAGTTCTTGGTCATCAACTTGAGTAAAGTCTAAATCTTGATTGTCAACTTTATCCTCTTTGGTATAAGCCGTAATAGACGTAAAATCGAAAGTATCTGCAGCATAATTTGCACGAATTGAACCAGTCAGGATATCGGCTTTCGCTTGCCCCTCTAAGTTGGAATAGACTTTATGGCTATCTTGATTAATCTGGTCTAGTGTAGCGAATGACATATTGCCATTGTTACGATTTTGGGCATCGACAGTAGCAATTACATCCCATGACTGATCAACGGGTACCCAACGAACTTTTAATCGACCATTAAAGTCTTTTACGTTATTAACGTCGTCTTTACCGTCAAAGTCCCTTGTAAAATAGCCGTCATCCGTCGAATATTGAATCGCAGTACGGTATGCCCACTCATCGCTATCTGCAATAGCACCGCCCGAAATAAGATTGCCCTTAATTTGGTTGTAACTTCCGTAGGTTAACCCGGCGCTACCTTCAGTGAAAAAGTCAGGATCCTTTGTATGGATGCTAATAACACCTGATGAAGCATTTCGTCCATATAGGGTACCCTGTGGCCCACGCAATACTTCAATACGTTCAACATCGAGTAATTCTGTGTCAAACGTTTGATACATGACACCATCAATTAAAAACAGTACAGATTGTGAGCCTTCCATAGTGGGGGTAATTCCTCTCATAGAAAGAAAACTCGCATCGGAAGGGTTACCCGCTTTAATCATGGAGACATTTGGGGTTCTTTTTACAATATCAAACGTGTTTTCGATACCAGCTCTTTCAACATCGTAATCCGATAACACCGAAATACTGATCGGGGACTTTTGTGATTCTTCGGCTACCTTTCCAGCCGTCACCACCATTACTTCTAATTTATCAGGGTCAACAGCTTCCCCTAAAACAGTAAAGGAACTTAATGATAAACACACACTAAATGCTAGCTTAGATACTTTTAACGCCATAGGTCCAACCTTTATCCATAAATAAGTAATATCTAATAAAAAACAAATGAATATAGTAGTAGTAATGCAAACGATTCTCATTTGGGTTGGGTATATTTCCTTGTATCGCGAATAAATGCAAATAACTAACATTTATAAAAAGAGGCTTACTTATTATATTTATATAAAACTCATTTAAATAAGGGGAAAATGCCATTTGCAGGCACAGTTTTTTAGTAGAAAAGGGATTTAAGGTTATTGATTGACTTCCTAAGCGATCGCTAAAATAAAAACTAAAGATAATTAATTTACTATTTTAATAATAACACTCAACCTATGATTGTGTTTACTAAGGCATGGGGTTACCTCTTACACCTCCTTTAATGATTGGAGTGTTATCGACACCTAAGATGATATAAGCTGACCAAATTCTCGACGTCTAACAAATCAAAACCATAAAGGATCATCTGTGGAATTTACGCTCGATAAATTTAATGGCATCATCATCAATCCAGCAACAGTCACATATGATGTTGACTCATTCCATGCTGAACTCAACAAGATCACCGAATTTTCAAAGCAAAACAACAAAGGCATCATTTGGATCAGTTTACCAATTGCATTATCACACCTTATCCCTGTAGCGACTGAACTTGGTTTTGTATTCCACAACTGCTTAGAAGACGAAATTACGCTGATTCACAAATCCGAGATTGTTGAATTTGTGCCTTTTATTCCCACTCACACCTTAGGTGCTGGCGCATTGATCACCAATGAACACAACCAAGTACTGATGATCAAAGAGCATGGTATGACGGGCTATAAATTACCTGGCGGCCACATTGAACTAGGCGAAAGTATTGAAGAGTCTGTGGTTAGAGAGACCATGGAAGAGACTGGCATCAAAGCAGAGTTTGTATCGGTAGTTGGCATGGCAA
Source organism: Pseudoalteromonas sp. G5_S1_14_S5 (assembly GCF_054968605.1). Lineage (NCBI taxonomy): Bacteria > Pseudomonadati > Pseudomonadota > Gammaproteobacteria > Alteromonadales > Pseudoalteromonadaceae > Pseudoalteromonas > Pseudoalteromonas sp. G5_S1_14_S5. Next base: position 33,050 of record NZ_JBQKUM010000027.1, read on the forward strand.
CCCGCCATCCATATCAGTTTGGCAAATCAAACCTCTACTTTATTTGCCACCTTATCGCTCAAACTCAAGAGATTGCGATTCAAGACACGGATGAAATTGCAGAAGCTAAATGGGTGGATGTGGAAGAGTTCATCAACAACACTGAGAACTACCCTTTCAACCGTCAGATGGTTGCTTCTTTGGTCGGCAAGCAAGGTTTGGAACTGACTCAACTCGAAGGCAATTCTGGGCCTACGTACAAGCCTGAGATATTCTTTTCTAAAAGCGAATAATAAAAAGTTTGTTCGAGCAGTTTACACCATGAAAAAAGTGCCATTAATAGGCGCTTTCAAAGAGGCAATATCTGAGTTAAATAAATTAATATCCACCGTCTCGGCAAACTTCTTGATGCCTAAATAAATTAAGTAAAATGCCCCGACCCACTTTATAGCGATAAACGCAACCTCTGATTGTGCAAGAACAGCACCAAGCCCAACACCAACTATCGCAATATTGAACATGTTCCCAACTTGTAACCCAAGATTTGAAATCACGCTTCGGCGAAAGCCGTATTTCATTGTTATTGACATCATATTCACGGCCTCTGCACTAGGAGAAACAGCTAAAACAATGCACGCCATCAAAAACGCAAACCACAAATCAAAATTCATTTAAGCTTCCTTTTAAAGTGACATCGACTCTAGACTTAAGCCGCAGTTGTAGTTGTAGTCATTTTACTCACCACACAAAAGTAGAAAAACTAAGTTTGTATATATTCATTCGTAAGGGAACCTATAGATACTCGATTTCTTGAAAGCCTTGTCGCAGTCGTAGAGGAAGGGTCAATAGCCGCTGCAGCTCGTGCCCAAGGCATAACACTGGCAGCCATTAGTCAAAGGATTCAAACGTTAGAGGGCGAGTTTAATTGTAAGTTGTTTAGACGATCCGGAAGTACTGTTCAGGCCACACATGCCTGTTTGGCGGTTGTCCCAAAGCAAAATCGATTATCAGGGAGACTCGTGATCTTATTGAAGTTGCACAAGGGTCGGGATTAGATGGCACGTTAAGAGTAGGAGCTAACACAACGTCATTAACCGCGTTTATTCCATCGACTCTCAAGTCCATTCGCGAAGTTGCACCGCAGGCTAAATTTCATATCATTCCTGGGAATTCTATCGACTTAAATCGGAGCCTTATCAATGGCGACCTTGATGCCGCGATTATCGTGCACCTCCCTCAGCTATCCCAAAAACATTACGATGTAGAGAACTGAGAAATGAGCCTTTTGCATTAATTCATAGCAAAACGATTCAAGGGTATATTGCAAGTATACTGAAAAACAACGCTTATATTAGATATGACCCTACCTGTTGGGGCGGGCAGATGTCGGAACGATTCATGAACGACACGGGGGTGACTAAGAATACCATTTTTGACCTGGATTCCCTTGAGGCGATTGCTCAACTGGTGGTGGAAGAGGTTAGAGTATCAATTGTTCCAGTCTGGCCTGGTTTGGAACTCTTTGATGAACACATCACCATCACACCAATAACCAACAAGAAATACAGCCAGAAGATGGTATTACTGAGTGCATACCACCCTAGACAGCCCAAACTTCTCGAATTGTTTGTAAAACATTTAGGTGAACTCGACTCGATTACACTGCAAAAAAGTGAGTCAGAGCATTCTGGATCGGGGCAATAAAATGGGAATAAGCGCCGTTGATAGGGCGCTTTGTACTGAGTCCCAATAGTCCCCTGAATCCATTTTAGTGTAATCAGAAAAAGCCTGGCGGATTCGTATCGTAGCTGATCAGTAGGTTTTTGGTGTTTTGGTAATGATCGAGCATCATCTTATGTGTCTCACGACCAATGCCCGATTTCTTGTAACCACCAAGCGCTGCATGTGCTGGGTAAGCATGGTAACAGTTAACCCAGATACGGCCCGCTTCGATATTACGACCCATGCGATGAGCAAGGCAACATCAGCAAAACTTCACGCATACTTGGCATCAGCCGTAATACGATTTATCGAAAACTAAAAAGCTTAGGCATTCTCTAATAATGAACACTGTTGATCATAGCTAGCCCTTTCATTATCGAAAATAAAATTCACTTCGAGTGAGACATTTTGCCCTCTGACTCGTAATGCATCGAAACGAAAGAGGGCTCAAATGCAAACAATAAACGTAGTGTGGCTAAAGCGCGACTTAAGGCTCACCGACCATGCACCTTTACAACACGCTTTATCAGGTCAACACCCAACGATATTGCTCTACATTTTCGAACCAATGCTGCTAAACGATGCCCACTATTCTGAGCGACATTGGCGGTTTGTTTGGCAGTCTCTACAATGCATGAACCTGTCACTGAAGGCGTACGGACATCAGGTCTCAATACTTTATGGCAGTGCAATGGACTGCTTTGAAGCGATTCAATCTCGTTACCAAATAAAAAATGTCTTCTCTCACCAAGAGATAGGATTAAATTGCACTTTTGAGCGCGACATACAAGTCTCTGATTGGCTTAAAGAGCACGACATCCCATGGCAAGAGTTCGCACAAGGCGCTGTCTTGAGAGGATCGAAAGACAGAATCGGTTGGGACAAGCATTGGAACAGTGTCATGCGCGCCTCTATAGAAGAAAATCAATTAACTTCAGAATCTCTACATACCCTTAATGCTGATGAACTAGAACTCGCTATGGACCCCCCACAAGCATGGTTAAGCAAAGTTAACGGCATACAAACGGGTGGAAGTGCACTGGCATGGGCAACGTTACACGACTTCTTTGAGCGCCGTGGTCGAGATTACTACCGCAGTATCTCAAGCCCAGAAGCCTCGCGACATGCCTGTACACGTCTATCTCCATATTTAGCTTGGGGCAATATATCGCTGCGTGAGGTCTATCAGCACCTATTGGGACACTGGCAAGTCGCTGGGTTTCGTCGCAGCTTGATTGCGCTCTCTTCAAGGCTTCACTGGCATTGTCATTTCATGCAGAAATTTGAATCGGAATGCGCGATGGAATATCGCTGTATCAATCACGCCTATGAAGCGCTCTTACAAAAAGAAACGGTAAAAGATCCCACACATCTACAGGCATGGAAGATGGGGATGACAGGCGTGCCATTGGTCGATGCCTGTATGCGCTGCCTACATCATACGGGGTACATTAATTTCCGCATGCGCTCAATGCTGGTGAGCTTTCTCACTCACCATATGAACATGGACTGGCGTGATGGTGTCACACACTTGGCGCAAATGTTCCTCGATTTTGAACCCGGCATTCATTACCCACAGTTTCAAATGCAAGCCGGGGTAACAGGCATCAACACCATCCGAATTTACAACCCAACAAAGCAAGCCCAAGAGCACGACTCTGATGGGGACTTCATCCGAAAATGGGTTCCAGAGCTCTCAGATATACCCACTCCACTTCTATTTGAGCCTTGGAAAATGACGCCAATGGAAGTAATGATGCATGAGCTTGAACCAGATTCCCCTTACCTTAATCCAGTCGTCGATCTCGAAGTTAGCGCCAAGGAAGCACGCGTGCGTTTATGGTCATGGAGAAAGCTAACGGAAGTGAAACAAGAGCGAAGTCGTATCTTGTCACGCCACGTTAGGCCACCGAAGAAACAAAGCAATTCAACACGAGCGAGCTAAGACAACGAAGTCCCTCTTTTAATTACTTACAAAAAGAGGGGTAATTTGTTGGGTTAAAGAAAATTAATTGTGACCGTCGTCATATAATGAGTAATAGACTCGCGGTCACAAACTCGAAAAGAAAAATCGCTGTCTTAAGAAAACATTAAACTCTCCAAAGCATCATTAAAACTAATAAATACAGAAAGTTAGCAATTGCTAAATGATGATTTCCATGTCCATCTAAACGTTGCGAGCAAAGCCAAAATTGCACATAATGCAATCTTGTTTATATTTTTGATCTCCCTATTCTTTTTGTGTTCATTTTTTTGCATTTTCCGTTCACTTATCTTGTTTAAAATCTCTGCAAAACTACCACTATTTAGCTAGAGAGATCATATGTTTAACAGTATACGAACGCGAATTGCGGTAAGTGCAGGCGGGGCGATGGCTTTCACCCTCTTGATCGCAATGGGCATGACCACTAGCGCTTTTACTGATGTGAACAAACAAGTCACAGAGAAAGTAAAACTTCAGTTAACCGATGCTACGACAACCGATTTACAAAATACGGCACTTCAGCAAGGGTTAAACATTTCCAACCAACTTAACCCGGTACTAGCCAACTTAACACAAGCACGTTCAATCATTGAGTTGAGTTCAGAAACGGACGCTAGCGCAGACCTTATCGTTAAACAGTTTACTGCCGCGCTAGAAGCACAAAACAAAGCCGTATTTGCCGGCTACATGGTGTGGGAGAACAAGACTTGGCCACAACAAACCGATCTCAATGGCGAGATCAGCTTGGACAGCGAATTAGGCTTTAATAGTCAGGGCTATCTTGCCCCTTTCTTCTCTCCCAATGACCAAAACAGCTTTGATGCGGTCGCAATGGAGAGCTTCAGCAATACCGAGCTAAACAGCAATGGCGAACGCAAAGACGACTGGCACTTAATGCCTTATCAAACCGGTAAAACATTCGTAATGGAACCATACTTCTATCCGGTTCGTGGTAAGCAAGAACTTATTACTACTATCAGCCAACCAATCAAACAGAACGGTAAGATCATCGGCTCACTTGGCTTCGATTTGTCACTTCATGAACTGCAAAGCCAGAGTGAAGGTCTTGCTCGTCAGCTATTCGACGGACAAGGTAAAATTCTCATCACTTCATGGAAAGGTATTACTCTAGCCAATAGCAGTGCTGGAAACATGGTTGGTAAAAAAGTCTCACCAGAGCTAGAAAAAGAGTGGTCGCGCGTTCAGTCTATTGCTAAACAGTCTGGGGCTGGGTTGGTTACATTTGGCGGAGATGAGTACGCCATAACGGCTATCGAGACCAGCGACGCACCGTGGGTAGTCATGGTATCGATTCCCAGTAGTCACCTTACAAAAAGTGTCGACGAGTACACCCAGTGGAGTGATGAACAGAATTCGAAAGCGCTTGAAAAAGGTATATGGGCGGGGGTCGTCGCCGTTCTTCTAGGCATTATATCTATGGCATTGATCGCCAACTCTCTGGGGAAAGTTCTCAATAACTTGGTCGAGCGATTCAAAGATGCCGCACAAGGCGAAGGCGATTTAACCTACCGCATCGAAGTAAAAGGAAAAGATGAGACCGCGCAACTGGCTCACTGGTTTAACACCTTCCTATCTCGTATACAAGGGATGCTACTTACTGTGATGGCAACAGCAGACCAAGTCGATAAAAACGCGACTGAAGGTCAAGCCCGTGCAGAGGTTTCCCGTGACCAGTTGAATGCTCAGGTAAACGAAGTGAACTCACTCGCCACTGCAATCAATGAGATGAGTGCAACTGCGCAAGAAGTGGCGAACTCAGCCGTGCAAGCCGCTGCCGCAGCTAGCCAAGTACAAAGTAATAGCCTTAACGGCATGACACGTATGGACAATGCTGCCAGCGCGGTTGATAGCTTAGCAGTTCAGGTGAATGATGCGCAGCAACAAACGCAAAACTTAGTCGATTCGAGCACTGCGATTCAAGGCATTTTGAGCGAAATTGGTGGTATTGCAGAACAAACTAACTTGCTTGCTCTGAATGCTGCCATTGAAGCTGCACGCGCAGGCGAAGCAGGACGAGGCTTTGCCGTGGTGGCCGATGAAGTACGTAACCTAGCAAACCGTACCCAAGGTTCGACCGAAGAGATCCGTTCGATGCTAGCTCGCCTAGAGCAAGAGACCCAATCTATCGTGGTCTTGATGGAGCAAAGCCAAAAGCAAGCGAACGATACCAAAGGCGAAACTCAAGCCGCTCATTTAGCGCTGTCTGAGATTAACCAAGCCATTGAAGTCATCAACGACATGAACAATCAAATCGCTTCCGCCGCTGAAGAGCAAAGTTCAGTATCTGAAGAAATTAACCGTAATGTCGTCATCATTAACGACACCGCCGTGGAAGTGATGGACACCATGACATCATCGGTAGAAATCAGTAATGAACTGACAGTAAAAGCCGGAGATTTACACGGAGAACTGAGTAAATTTAAGCTCTCTTAATTCGCTCTCTTCCATAAAAACAAGGCCGAGAAACGTAATGTTCTCGGCCTTTCTATTTATTGTTCGCTCTCGAACTCAATGCATCTCACCGAGCAAGAGCTAATTAGAATCCAATTCAACCAGCTGATTGAGTACCTCTTTGTCCAATACTGGATGATGCTTACTCGCGAGCAACAGTACGATGTCTACCGCAGGTAACGGTGGCATGTCGTCGAGAATCTTCAAATCAGGCGTGACACTGAGCTTACCCATCGCACCAATTGCTAACCCCGCTTTGACGATTGCACGCTGCGCTGAAGCCGTATTACTACAAGCCAAAAGCTGGTATCGCGTGTCTTGTTTAGTTAAACCATTCACCGCCGCAGCATGATATTTACAATCCGTCTGGAACAGAGCAAGTGGGACAGGTTTAGAATCATCAAACACAAAATCAGGACTGCTTATCCAAACGCCCACATCATTGGTTAGCCAATATCCCTCTTCACTACCGGGAGCGCGGGTCACAATCGCAGCATCAAGCCGACCATCATCAAGCCACTCTCTAAGCGTAATGCTCGGCAAGCTAAATATCTGAATGGAGCACGTGGGTTCCGCGTTCTGCAACAGCTTAATCACGTTCGGCAAGATGCTGTCGTTATAGTCTTCAGGGCAACCTAATCGCAGAGGCTGTTTGTCTTCATAACGCTTCACTTGTTTCAATGCCGTATTGTGGAGTGCGACGAGCTGCTCAGCATGGGCACGCAATGCCAAGCCCGCTTCAGTCAAAACCAGGTTGCGCCCTTCCTTTTGAAACAGGGTGACGTTCAGTTCTTCCTCTAACTTACGCATCTGAGCACTAAAGGCCGATTGGGTGCGATTAATCTGCTTCGCAGCACGTGTAAAACTGCTGGTCTCCACAAACGCGAGAAAGCCTCGCAACGCATCAATATCCATATTGAAATCACCACCCATCGTTTTTATTAATGTATTGCATCAAAATTATCCGTTAGTGCGCCGTAATACAATCCCTTAAGCTCAAATGCATACCCACCAAACGCAAGGAAGCATTTATGCAGCTTTATATCGCTAATCAGAACTACTCCACTTGGTCACTGCGCGCATGGCTAATATTCACTCATTACAACCTCAACGCAGACGTCATCAAACTTAAGCTGTTCACCCCATATTTTTATGACACGTTAGCAAAAGTGACACCAACTGCAAAAGTGCCGACTCTGGTTGATGGTGACGTTGCAGTGTGGGATTCACTCGCCATTCTCGAATACGTTAATGATGCCTACCTAAACGGCACTGCCTGGCCAACATCCGTTGCAGAGCGCGCGTTAGCCCGAGCTATCTCGGCAGAAATGCATTCTGGTTTTTTCAACATCAGAAATGAATTACCAATGAACTGCCGAGCCAAAAGAAAGCTGGTTTTGAGTGAAGGTGCCCAGAAAGATATCGCTCGCATCGATGCCATTTGGTCTGAGCAAATGGAGCGATACCCAGAAGGCTGGTTATTTGGAGAATGGTCGATTGCCGATGCGATGTTTGCACCTGTAGCACTGCGAGTCGAAACCTACGGCATCAAGCTTTCGGATAAAGCCCAACAGTATCAACAACGTGTGTTGAATAGTCCGTCGATAAAGAAATGGTTGGCAGAGGCGAGTTTAGAAAAAGATATCGTTGAAGAAGACGAGGCTGGAGAGCCTGTTTAGTTTGGAGCGAATGAGTCTCGAATAATTTCGAGACTCATTGTTTTCATAAGGGAAGACGATTTACGAACTCGCTATTCGGCAGCTACGCTCTCTTGATGAAGGTTCGCTTCAAATTCCAATATGTCACCCGGTTGGCACTCTAACACTTCACACAACTTGTCTAGTGTCGATAACCTTACCGCTTTGGCCTTGCCATTCTTTAACACCGACAAGTTGGCTTCAGTAATACCTACCTCTTTTGCCAATGTCTTTAATCGCATTTTTCGCTTGGCCATCATAATGTCTAAATTAATGCGGATAGTCATGACAAGTCCTTTAAATCGTTTGGCTGTGCTCATCAGCCAGAATATAACCTTCTTTCATCACCCATGAGATGATTAAAATGATTATACCTACTATCAGGGTCAAAAAATCCATTCCCTCAAAACTAATCGCAAAGATGCGCTCTCCGGGTGGATTATTGAACGACAAAATCACTGACATCAATGAACCATAGACAACGGAGCCGAATACCCAATAGAACAAGCTATACCCGAGCTTCTGGTAAGACATTGCATTTTCTAGTGAAAAAATTTCGCCTCGTTCATAGTTACGGAATAAACGTATCAGAACCATTAGGGCATATATCAAGATGCTAGACATCGCTAAGCTTGTGAACGCAGCCACCATTCTTGTTGTCATAGTAAGCGGCAACATCGTGTAACTCCCGATGTCATAAGTGAGATAAAAAATACCTGTCGAACTTATAAAGTCATAGGGGGTTTCAACGGTCAACCAAAAGTAGCACACCATGATAGGAGTAAGTACAAGAAAGGACTGCAATAGCATGCGGACACGTCGGCTTTGTTTTTGGATGTTAGGCATAGTTAATGTTCCTGTTAAGTTGACAGGTTAAATACTAAAAGCAAATCAAACTCAGAGCAAGAAGGTGTTATTGTTTTACGATAATTTATTATCAAATAACAAAGTGTATAATTGGTGTTCTTAAACTTGCCTTGGAAGCCGAGGGCCCTAAAACAAACAAACATAAATCCAATAGTTCACCAAAAACACGATTTAGAGCACAACCAAAAAATAATAGGTGACTTATCTGATTAGCTAGCACTTTAATCACTTAAAATGGAAGTTGTATGTTGTGAAGCAAGATAAATTTAGAGGTAAACGTAGTCGGTCAGCTCGATAATATTCATCCTTGACAGGTTTTCTCAAGCGCACAACGAAAATGAGCCCGTTTAAAAGGCTCATTTAAGTACCTCTTGTTGTTTTATTATCTTCTTTTATTCTGCTCTACCAGCTTCTCATTCCATGCTGTATTGCCATCACGCTTAGAGACTTCATACTCCGCACAGAACTGGGATATGGTCATGTTGTTGTCGCCAGTGGCAAGCTTGAGAGCCAACTGAACTTGTTGCAGCTTGCTTTGCAGTCGCAAGATTTGACCAGCATTTGGGCTTTTCTCTTTGGCGTATTTTAAAGCCGCATGCTTACGTTCCGCCGCGCCAGCCCTACGATCCGCTTCTGATAACAGATACTTTAGCTGCGCAACACTTTTGCCCTTCTTAAAGGCAGGATCAAGCAGCTCAACGCACTCATCAAACGATGGATTAATAACGTATGGGTCTACTTTGTGTGCCTGTTGGCGCATCCACTCTAGTGCGAGTTTTTCATCTGACATAATCAAATCTTTTCCAAAGAAATAGTCCTATATGGTATCGCTCAATAGCGAATGGCTGCAATAGCAAATTAAATTATCTCAAGCCTTTAAACATATCGCTAAAGAAAGCATTGGTACCACACATCAAGAAGTACCCTCTCTCCAAATATTGGCGTTAGAAACTCAATATGGGCTAATCACACCGTTAAAAATCGCCAAACCAAATGCAAGAAAAATAAAATTAAAAACATTTAAATCAATAATTTATTGATATTAATCCGTGTAATTCAGCCGTCAAATTACACGATTTCTCTGCACTCTTTCATAGTTTTGTACATTGCTCATTCTAGACAATAAAACTGGCCTACTTTGTTTAGATGCATGGGTGGACATATAAATCAGAACAATGAGAAGAGAGGTAGATTCCTGCGCAGGATACTTAAAACTCGAGATGAACAAAATTAAGTACAAGATGGTCATCGAAGTAAAATCCGAACGGGAAAGCTTTTACCCGTTAGCCTTCCCTTCTGTAATTATCTTTGGCGGAGAGCAGAAGTACATGAAATCAATGAAGGCTTCGGTCAATGTTTCTTTATAAGAGCACAACGTTTTAGCCGAAACCATAGAGATGCCGCAAGCCTTATTGGAGTTCAGTGGGCCTTTCTATTGCGATACTTTGGATGATATTCAAATACATAACTTTAGATCGGTTTGAATACACAACAGGTGCTTCTAACAAAACAACAACGGAGTAGTACTTTCTTGGTGCTACTCCACAACTTAACGCCTTCCAATCAGTTACAGTAATCCCAAAAGACTCACCTTTCATGCAGACGTAATGGTAGCTCATGATACGGATAATTTTCCTGATCGATAAAAAGCCCATGTTCGTACATATTGGATCATAAACACAGATTCATTTAATCAAGTAGGAAGAGAAAGGTATGAAGGAAATCACCCTGTCAAAGAAGGATCTTCAAGCCATGGAGCAGCGAGAGCGCACTCGTCTAGTCAACTCATTGTCAGGATTCAAGAGTGCGAATTTGATTGGCAGCTGTGACAGTCAAGGAGCAGCAAACTTGGCTGTGATAAGCTCGGTGGTACATTTAGGCTCTCACCCTCCACTATTTGGTTTTATTGTCCGCCCGTGTAAAAGACGCCGCCACACCTTGGACAACATTCTCGAGACCAAACACTTCACAATCAACAGTATTGGCGCTGATTTTTTCAAGAAAGCTCACCAAACCTCTGCACGATATCCTAAAGAAGTATCTGAGTTCGAGTCGGTCGGCCTGACACCTTATTATGACGATGACTTCTCAGCACCGTTTGTATTAGAAAGCGCTTTGAAAATTGGGTTGGAATTGAAAGAACATATTCAGATAGAGAGCAATCACACCCAAATGTTGATTGGCGAAGTCGTCACGCTTCACGCCCCAAAAAACGCCTTTATGCCCGATGGATACTTGGATTTGGAGGCTTTAGACACAGTCACCATATCGGGGTTAGACAGCTATCATGTAACCCAAAGACTACAACGACTAAGTTACGCCAAACCCGATGAACCTTTATTTCCACTCACCCGCGAAGGCGATCCCACCTCATGGTAGGCTCTTCAACCTAACCCAAAGTCATTTTATTCAGAAATTGGCGACGAAAAGTGGTAACTTCCTCGGCTTAGGTTTATAAGGCACTAAGCCGTACCTGACAGTATTTACGTTATACACTCATTTCTAAGGACTACTTTGAAGTTAACCCACTTTAAGTACAAAACCCGCAGAGGCCCAGACTACCGACACGGCGATCAGGTGTCTTTCATGGACATTAAACAGACTTTCGGTATGGGCAGTATTCGTGTGGGCGCTTGGGTAACTAAAGAGGAGAAGGACTTAGCTGCGAACTTGATATTCGATTCTTTAGCAGACCTGGCTTATATTTTGGCTCTGCCACCTGAAGCGATAGGCTTGCGTGGCACACTAGGACTGGCATTTGGCAGTGGTGGCAGAAAAGGCGTGCAAGCGCATTACGCACCCAACCAGCGTGAATTAGCACTCGCGAAAAACGCAGGTGCTGGTGCGCTGGCCCACGAGTTTTGGCATGCATTTGATCACTACATCGCTGAAAAGGCGTTTGAGATTGGCGATACTTCAGGGCCTCGTAAACACATCATGTTTGCCAGCGATTGTTGGCTATACGACAGAAAGGTGCGACCCCATCCATTAAACGAGAGTCTGATGTCGCTGTTCGATGCCACGCTACTCAGCGAAAATCACTTGGATAAACACGATTACGTTGCCCGAAGTGTCATAGCCGACAAAGCGACGTCAGCTCGTTACTTCTCCTTACCAACAGAGATGATGGCGCGTGCTTTTGAGTCTGCCATTGAATCTTGCTCAGATATCGAAAACTCGTACCTAGTCGATGGCACAACAAAGCCGGATATGTTCCCCCTCTATCCAGACCTCGCGCATAGAAAGGAAATCTACAACGCGATACAAGGCTATTTTGCACCGCTAGGCCGCTCTTTGAGCACTTAGCTCTTTAAGTAAGTAACGTTTAGGACAGCTAGATCAATAGATGATCCAAGGCTCAAAACTGTTTATAGTCGATACACTTCAACATATATAATTCAGAGGCTGAAATGATCCATTGGCCATCTTTAGTAAAACTCGACGGCGATGATGAACTGATTTACGTCGCATCCGAGAGTGACTTTCAAGCAGAATGCTCAGACATGATCTTGGGCGAAGATGATTACCTCATTGATTCTGAAGGTAACAGCTATTCACTTAAATCCAACTCAAATAAACTATCTCTCACCAAACGACCTGAGCAATATTCGATTGAAAGCGTGACCAAACTGATTCGCAATCATGAGTTCCAGAAAGCCGAAGTGTGCCTAATGAAAATTCACTTCCCAACTATTGAAGAAGCGATTGAGTCGCTCGCTTTTGAAGCCCATTAATATCGACTCAGAAAGTCAGTGCTTCAATTATCCCAAAACAAAAACAGCGCCAATTCAGGCGCTGTTTTTCGTTGTCGTCTTGGCTATTTCAACAAGAGCTAATTACACTAAGCGATAAAAATCTGTGCTAGTGCGTAGCCTAAACAACATGCACCTACGACACCGATTAAACCCACCGACATGAATGAGTGGTTGAAGTACCACTTGCCAATCTTAGTTGTGCCAGAGACATCGAAGTTCACCGTTGCGATATCTGATGGGTAGTTCGGGATGAAGAAGTAGCCGTAAACCGCTGGCATCAAGCCGATAAGCAGCGCTGGGTCTAACCCTAGGCCAAGACCAACAGGCAACATCATACGTGCCGTTGCCGCTTGCGAGTTCACAACAACCGATACGATGAATAGTGCTAGTGCGAACGTCCAAGGGTAGTTAGTGACCATTTCAACGATGCCAGATTTGAACTGAGGCATTGCGTATTGGAAATAGGTATCTGACATCCAAGCGATACCGAAGATAGCAATCGCCGCCACCATACCCGATTTAAATACCACACCATTTGGCACGTCACGTGGGTCAGTTTTGGTTGCCAGTAAAATGATACCGCCGAAGCAGAGCATCATCATTTGGATGATGACCGACATCTTGATTGGCTTGTCGCCGTCTACAATGGTTCTGATCTCAGGCACCATCGCCACAATGACGATCACGACAATAGAAAGTAGGAAAATTAATACTGCGTTACGAGCCGAAGTAGGTAGCACCTCATCTAAAGATGTTGCTGTGGTGCTATCAATGCGCTTTTTCCACTCAGGATCTTTTAAACGCTCTTGGTACTCAGGATCGTCATTCAGTTCTTTACCGCGCTTTAGGCTATATAGAGAAAGCAGAAAAGTACCGAATAGCGTTGCAGGCACCGTCACCAATAGAATCGAAAGCAAAGTGATAGAGTGTTGAATATCCGATAGCTGCGCCAAGTAATAAACCACGGCTGCCGAGATTGGCGATGCTGTGATCGCTAGTTGAGATGCAACAGAAGCTGCTGCCATCGGGCGCTCAGGACGAATCCCGTTCTTCAATGCCACATCACCAATGATAGGCATGATTGAATAAACCGCGTGGCCAGTCCCCAACAGGAACGTCATCGAATAGGTAACGAATGGGGCTATCATTGTGACGCGTTTCGGGTTCTTTCTCAGTACCCTCTCCGCGACTTGTAACATGTACTTCAGGCCACCAGCCGCTTCAAGGATCGACGCACAAGTCACGACCGCGAGAATAATCAGCATCACAGTGACCGGTGGCGATGTTGGGGGCATCTTGAAGATAAAGACCTCAATCACCAAACCAATGCCCGAAACAACCCCTAAACCAATACCGCCATAACGAGAACCGATATAAAGGACAATAAGCAAAAATAGAAACTCAAAATACAACATAAGCAACCCTGCTAAAATGTGGACTAGAGTTATTCTGTCTTTATGCTCAATGCGTTACTTATTGGTAGATCACACAATCATTGAGCGTTTTAATGGATTGTTTTTTATAAGATTATGGTCACGATAACAGACCAATAAGTATCAAGAATGTAATTTTTCGTTCGAGCATAGCCGCTAGATTGTTATGCATTCTGATGTTCATTGTTTCTGTTAGAACATCGAAATATATAAAATTAACCTATAAGATCTTTTGGCTATTAAAACAACAAGATGCATATCACCTTGATCGTAAAAAAACCAAACTCTGAGTACTGCTTGCAATAAAACTTCTCGTTTTTTCACAAAGCTTTGACTCGCCTATACCTAGTGGCTATGTAAAAATACTCACCCTTATGACCACAACACATAAAGAACCACGGATATGAAATTCCAAGCAGCTATTTTTGATATGGATGGCCTACTCCTTGATACTGAGCGCCTGTGTATGCAGATATTTGAAGAAGCATGTCACGCGCAGGGTGTCCCTTTTTTAAAGGACGTTTACTTAGGCATCATCGGCTGTAACGCAAAAACTATCGAACAGATCTTTAGAAATGGTTATGGCGAAGATCTTGATTATCCGGCTCTAAATAATGAATGGCGTACACGCTATAGCGCAATTGTTAAGAACCAAGCGATTCCGGTCAAAGATGGCGTGATAGAGCTGCTGGAATGGCTAAAGTCGAACGACATTCCAATCGCAGTGGCAACCTCAACTCAGCTAGATATCGCAAAGAAGAAGCTTGAGTTAGCAGGCCTAGATTCTTACTTAACTTCACTAAGCACAGGCTGCGAAGTCACTAATGGTAAACCTCACCCAGAGATCTACTTATTGGCGGCCGAACGCCTAGGTGTTGCACCTGAAACTTGCTTGGCGTTTGAAGATTCAAACAACGGTATTCGAGCATCAATGGCTGCCAATATGATCAGCTTCCAAATCCCTGATTTAGTAGAGCCATGTGATGAAGTAAAAGCGCTTGGGCATACCATCAGCCCTTCTCTGCATGATGTATTAACACAGCTTCAACAAGCTGCCGCTTAAGCTCTCACTACCTTTGATAATGCTTTTATCAACGTAGACAAGCCTCTCTATCAAGCCGACTCACAGAGTCGGTGTTTTTGTTGGTATAGTTTTTATAAAAGATAAAAACTCGCGCTTGAAGCTGTTACAGTCGATTTGAAATAAATGTTAGGTATTAAGCAACATCAGTAACGGAGACAGAGCCGCGTGAAGGAAAAGTTTGAAGACCAACTGCTTGATTTTGCAAAGCAAGAAATGACACAAGATGCAGCGCACGATATCAGCCACATTAAGCGTGTCGTTAAAACTGCAAAGGCATTGTGTGCTCAAGAACAAGCTAAGCTTGAAGTCGTGTTACCTGCGGCTTATCTTCATGATTGCTTTACCTTTCCTAAGAACCATCCAGACAAAGCTCAAAGCTCGAAAATGGCAGCAGACAAGGCGATCGCTTTCCTTAAGTCTATCAATTACCCCGCAACCTATCTTGATGAGATCCATCATGCCATTGTCACCCACAGCTATAGCGCCAACATCACACCGGAAACCTTAGAAGCGCAAATCGTCCAAGATGCAGATCGCCTTGATTCTCTCGGTGCAATTGGTATTGCTCGCTGCCTGTACGTGGGTCAAAGCTTTAACGCTGAACTTTACAACCACGAAGACCCATTCGCGACTCAACGTGACTTAGATGACAAGCATTACAGCGTCGATCACTTCTACGTGAAGCTGTTTAAGCTCGCTAAAACCATGAATACCGAATCCGCCAAGTTAGAAGCTAACAAGCGCACCGACTACATGCGCGGCTTTCTTGCTCAGTTAGGTGCGGAAGTTTAGCGGTTTAGGAAAACACCACTCGACAAGGAGAAAAGATATGGAAATAAACCGCTTTAAGGCATCCGACGCCGACGAAATCGTCACTTGGTTCACATCGCTCGAAGACTACGTGCTTTGGGGAGGGCGAACCTTTGGTTGGCCATTTGAAGCCGAATCGATTATCAAACGCTCTCAAGAGCCTCAAGTTGAGCTTTATACCTTCTCTGAATCCAGTGCTCTCTCTGAACCGAGTTCAAACAGTAATCACACTAAACTGATCGGGTTTATGGAGTTTCAACGTATGTCAGACAATGAACTTCGCTTCTGCCGAGTCGCCATTCATCCAAATCAGCGTGGCAAAGGATTTGGACAGTCCATGATAGAAAGTGCATTAGACGCTGCGAAACAAATCCCAGATGTCACCACCATCAGCTTAGCGGTCTTTCAGCAAAATATCGGAGCAAAACGTTGCTACGACAAAGCGGGCTTTCAAGTGGTCGACAAAGAACCAAAATGCAAAGAATTCAATGGCAACACCTGGCCTCTGTATCAAATGGAATTAAAGCTCAGCTAGCGTGTTTTACTCGGCTTGTTCGTTTTAATTAACAGACTTACTTTAATTAACAGAATCGTTTTAATTGCCAGATTCGACCCTATATCTTAGAAAATCGTATTAATTTGGAACCTTCCATGACCCAAGAAAAATTCGACACCATTTACCAACGAGCAGCTCACCGTAAAGGCGGGGTAACAGAACTCGAAAAGATTGTTCGTGCACCTCTTTCACAAGACGATTTATCAAAAATCACCGATGACCGTTGGCTGGCAGCCTTCACACAAAAGATATTCCAGTGTGGTATTTCATGGGGTGTAGTGAGGAAGAAATGGCCGCAATTTGAAGAAGTGTTCTTTGAGTTCGACATCGAAAAAATGCTAATGCTGCCAAATGAAATGTGGGAGCACAAAGCGCAAGACCCGCGTATTATTCGTCACCTCACCAAAGTAATGACGATTCCTGCTAATGCCATGATGATCCGCAATGCCAAACGTGAAGCGGATTCTTTCTCTCAAATGGTAGCCGACTGGCCTTCAGAACGGATTACAGAGCTGTGGGATTACCTAAAGAAACACGGCAAGCGATTGGGCGGAAATACAGGTGCCTACACCCTACGCCAAATGGGTAAAGACACCTTTATCCTCTCTTCTGACGTTGAAGCGCACCTGAGAAGTACAGATGTAATCGACAGTGGACGTAACACCAAGCGAGCCCAAGTTGCGGCAAGTAAAGCATTCAATGAATGGCAGCAGCAATCAGGTCGTAGCCTGAGCGAAATTAGCCAGATCGTTGCGTACAGTTGTGGTGATAATCGCGTCTAGTTTTAAGAAGAATGGCTTAAACCTTCAAATTGCACACAGTTCTCTGCAAACTAAATGTTATAAGCCATTAACAAATAAGCGCGCATCGCACTTTCATCCGGTGGCATTGTATAGATAAATGTATACAATATAGAATAATACTCATGAATTACTCTCGACCAACTCGACTCGACTAAACAAGGGCCCTTATCTCTATGACAGCTCTCAAAAACTCTGTCTCCAAAGGTGTAAAAACAAAAGTAACAGGCCAGACTCAAGACGATGTTGTTTACTGCCATATCTTCGACGCAATATTAGAACAAAGGCTGCCACCAGCCACAAAATTAAGCGAAGAAGCCCTAGCAGAAATCTTCGGAGTTAGCCGCACAATCATCCGCCGCGCCTTGCTTCGCCTCTCTTTAGAGCAAGTTGTGGTGATCCGTCCTAACCGAGGTGCCATGATTGCTGCACCAACAGTAGATGAAGCTAAACAGATCTTTAAAGCGCGCGAAGTCATGGAGCTTGCTATCATAGAGCTTGCCGTTAAACACGCGACTAAAGCTCAGATCGATGAGTGCAGAAAGCTGGTTGCGAAAGAGAACTGCGCCTTTGAACAAGACGATTATGGTTCCGGATTGCGACTGTCCGGTGAGTTCCATATCAAACTTGCTGAAATGGCAGAAAACGCACCACTGCTCGCTTTCCAACGCAGCTTAGTCTCACAAACGTCCCTGTTGATCGCTCAATACGAAACCGGTAACCACTCAAACTGCTCTCAAGACGAGCACGAACAGTTACTTGATGCTATTGAGTCCGGCGATGAAGAACAGGCGGTTGACTTAATGAAAGAACACCTAAGCCACATCCGATCTAAGCTCAACCTAGACAGCAGCACCGCATCAAGCGACTTGCACGTTGTGTTCTCTGATTTACTTAAGAACAAATCATAACGAGCTAACCATTCCGATCCAGCTCTAACAACTTTCTGTTAACAACTTTTTGTTAACAAGATGGGAGAGAAGTAAGCCTCTGTGTTTACTTCTCTTTTTTGTGCCCTCTACAAAATGCTAAACACAAAGATCGGTTCATTTTCAGCTCTAAATACCACCCAATCAGACCTAAATGACGAATTTGCTCTCGTTTACATAACCCCACAAGCACCAAAAACCTTGCCTTTATCTTGTATACATAGCCAACAATTCATCCACAGCATAAAACTGAACGCCTCTAGAAAACCCCATATAAAACATAGCCCTAAAAACAAAATTAGATTGTATACAATTACACCAAGCGCCTCATTGTTGCATTTTTGTAAATAAATAGTTGACCACAGGGTCAGGATGGATAATTATTGACCTAGAAGTCAAAAAGAATACACATGGAACAATGTCGATTTACAAGGAGGTCTCTTGATTACTTTTTTGCTCAATCAGGAAATAAGACGTGAAGACAATCTGTCGCCGAATATGACAGTGCTCAATTACCTTCGTACCAAGATAAATAAAACAGGTACCAAAGAGGGTTGTGGGTCAGGTGACTGTGGCGCATGTACCGTCGTTCTCGGTGAAGTAGTTGATGGACAACTGCAATACCGTTCGGTGAACTCTTGCCTTACATTTGTGTCAGCGTTACACGGTAAGCAGCTGATCACAGTAGAAGATCTGCAAAACCGAGATAAGTCATTACACCCGGTACAGAAAGCGGTCGTCGATTTTCACGGCTCCCAATGTGGTTACTGCACACCGGGCTTCATCATGTCTATGTTTGCGCTTGGTAAAAATAAGCCAGATGCGAGTAAAGAAGACGTCATGGAATCATTGGCAGGTAACCTATGTCGTTGTACTGGCTACCGCCCTATTGTTGATGCTGCAATGTCGCTTTCAACAGACCAACCTTTGATTGATCAATTTGCTGAACTCGAGCGCAAAACCATCGAGAAGCTAGAAAGTATTCAAGACACCGAAGCCAACTTACGCCTTGGCCATCTCACTGCTTTTTCCCCGAGAAGTACCGATGAGTTGGCCAAGCTTTTCCAAGCTCACCCGAACGCTAAGCTGGTTGCTGGCGGTACGGATTTAGCACTGGAAGTAACGCAATTCCATCGCGAAATTGAAACACTGATCAGCGTAAACCTTGTTGAAGACATGAAGGTATGTGAAGAGACAGACACCGATTTAATCATTGGTGCCAACCTTCCAATCAGTGACTCTTACTCACTACTGAAAAAACACTACCCTGATTTTGGTGAAGTGTTACACCGCTTTGCTTCGCTGCAAGTACGTAACCAAGGCACCATCGGCGGCAATGTTGCCAATGCTTCGCCTATCGGTGATACGCCTCCCCTGCTGATTGCACTTAACGCGAAAATCAAACTACGCTGTGGTGATGAGTCACGCATCATGCCGATCGAAGATTACTTCATCAGCTACAAGGTGACAGCTCAAAAAGAGAGTGAATTCATTGAGCAAATCATCATCCCTAAACCAGCCAATGACAGTTTTCGAGCTTACAAGCTATCTAAACGTTTAGACGATGACATCTCTGCTGTATGTGGTGCGTTTGATATTCAAGTCGAAGAAGGCAAGGTAACACACGCTCGTATCGCCTTTGGTGGTATGGCTGCAACGCCTAAGCGCGCAACCCGTTGTGAAAATACGTTATTAGGCAAACCATGGACAGACGCTAATATTAAGTTAGCGATGCAAGAACTGTACAACGACTTTGAGCCGCTATCTGATTTCCGTGCAAGCCACGAATACCGTTCATTGTCGGCGGCTAACATGCTGCGTCGCTACTTCATTGAACAACAGAACAAAAACAACCAAATCGAAACAAGGGTAACGTCTTATGTCTAAATCAAATTCCTCTGTTCACGAGAGCAATGCGATGACCCACGAAGAGATGGTTGCCATTGCAAAACAAGACCTAAAAACTGGCGTGGGTAAAAGCGTTAAACACGACAGTGCAGCCAAGCAAGTAACGGGCGAAGCGGTATACATTGATGACCGCCTAGAGTTCCCAAACCAACTGCACGTGTACGCACGCCTGAGCACTCAAGCACACGCGAAGATCACTAAGATCGACGTATCACCGTGTTACGAATTTGAAGGTGTGGCCATTGCTATCCAAGCCAAAGACGTACCGGGTGAGCTGGATATCGGTGCAATCCTACCGGGTGATCCACTGCTTGCTGACGGTAAAGTAGAATATTACGGCCAACCCGTGATTGCGGTAGCAGCAAACGATCTAGAAACGGCACGTAAAGCCGCACATGCAGCCATTATTGAATACGAAGAGCTACCTGCCATCCTTGATGTTAAAGAAGCGCTAGCAAAAGAGCACTTCGTGACAGAGAGCCACATTCAACAGCGTGGTGACTCAAAAGCAGCATTGGCAAAAGCGAAACACGTGATCTCTGGTGACCTAGAGATCGGCGGCCAAGAGCACTTCTACCTAGAAACTCAAATCAGTAGCGTAATGCCAACCGAAGATGGTGGCATGATCGTCTACACCTCAACACAGAACCCGACCGAAGTTCAAAAGCTGGTTGCGGAAGTGATTGGCGTACCGATGCACAAAGTCGTGATTGATATGCGTCGTATGGGTGGTGGTTTTGGTGGTAAAGAGACTCAAGCAGCCTCTCCTGCGTGTATGGCAGCGGTGATTGCGCACCTGACAGGCCGACCGACCAAAATGCGCCTGCTGCGTAATGAAGACATGCAGCAAACCGGTAAGCGTCACCCGTTCTATAATCAATACACCGTCGGTTTTGACGACAATGGTGTGATTCAAGGTGCTGACATTACCGTTGCAGGTAACTGTGGTTACTCACCAGACTTATCAAGCTCTATCGTCGACCGTGCAATGTTCCACTCAGACAACGCTTATTATCTAGGCGATGCAACTGTGGTTGGTCATCGATGCAAAACCAACACCGCATCGAACACTGCGTATCGTGGCTTTGGTGGCCCACAAGGCATGATGACTATCGAACACATCATGGACGAGATTGCACGGTACCTGAAAAAAGATCCTTTGGAAGTACGTAAGGCGAACTACTACGGCGAAGAAGGCCGTAACATAACTCATTACTACCAAACCGTTGAAGACAACTTTTTACCTGAGATAACCGAACAGCTTGAACGCAGTAGTGACTATCATGCACGTCGTAAAGAAATTGCTGAGTTCAACAAGCAGAGCCCTATCTTGAAGAAAGGTCTTGCTATCACACCGGTGAAATTCGGCATCTCGTTTACTGCGACTTTCTTGAACCAAGCAGGTGCGCTTATCCATATCTACACCGATGGCAGTATTCATTTGAATCACGGCGGTACGGAAATGGGGCAAGGCTTGAACATCAAAGTGGCACAAATCGTTGCACAGGAGTTCCAAGTCGATGTCGAACGTATACAGATCACCGCTACAAACACAGACAAAGTTCCGAACACATCACCAACCGCAGCCTCATCGGGCGCCGACCTCAACGGTAAGGCCGCGCAAAACGCAGCAATAACCATTAAGCAGCGCCTAATCGATTTCGCCTCTGCACACTTCAAAGTGTCTCCAGAAGAGGTAGTGTTCAAGAACGGCATGGTGCAGATCCGCGATGAGATCATGACTTTCAACTCATTTGTTGAACTGGCTTGGTTTAACCAAATTTCGCTATCGAGCACTGGCTTCTACCGCACTCCGAAGATCTATTACGATCACGAGAAGGCGCGCGGTCGTCCATTCTACTACTACGCCTACGGTGCTTCTTGTTCAGAGGTCATCATCGATACTCTCACTGGGGAGAACAAGATTCTGCGTGTTGATATTCTGCATGACGTGGGCGCTTCACTGAACCCTGCGATTGACATCGGCCAAGTTGAAGGCGGCTTTGTGCAAGGTGTCGGCTGGTTAACGACAGAAGAGTTGGTATGGAACCAACATGGACGCTTAATGACCAATGGCCCAGCAAGCTACAAAATCCCTGCGATTGCTGATATGCCAATTGATTTCAGAACGCACCTTTTGGAAAACCGCAGCAACCCAGAAGACACAGTATTCAACTCGAAAGCCGTGGGTGAGCCACCTTTCATGTTGGGGATGTCGGTATGGAGTGCATTGAAAGATGCGATTAGCTACGTGGCCGTTGATGGAGCGATTCCTAAGCTCAACACACCAGCAACGCCAGAGCGTATTCTGATGGCGATACAGGAAGTCTCTGAAACAGCCCCGACTTCGGTCGATGCTCAATCAGAAACGGCTTAAAGCTGATAGATATGTCTAGGGCGTAATAAACAGCTTAGGAAGCACAGAAGGGATTTAGGAGGACATATGTTTAAGGATAATTGGATTCACGAACTGGCAAAACTGGAAGAGAACTACGAACCATGTGTCATGGTGACGGTTCTTGAAGATCGAGGTTCTGTGCCTCGTGATGCCGGAACAAAAATGCTGGTTACTCGCGATCGCATCATTGCGACCATTGGCGGCGGCCACCTTGAACATGTTGCGACTAAAATGGCGCGTGAGATGCTTATTGCCAGTGAGAAATCGCTCAAAGTGGAACGTTTTAACCTAGGCGCTCGTTTGGGCCAGTGTTGTGGCGGAATGGCAACGCTAAGCTTTGAGCCGATTGGTACTCAACAGAACCATCTCGTGCTGTTCGGCGCTGGCCATGTTGCCAAGGCGCTGCTGCACATTGTCGCGACCCTACCCTTCCGTGTGACCTGGATTGATGAACGTGAAGAAGTGTTCCCGGACACGCTTCCTCACGGTGTCAAAAAGCTAGTCACAGACGATCCGGTTGGCGAAGTTAAACACATGCCACCGAATAGCTACTACCTAGTAATGACCCACAACCACCAGCTTGATTTCGATTTAACGAAAGCCATTATCGACCGTGAAGACAGCCGTTACTTCGGCATGATCGGCTCGCTGACTAAGCGTAAGAAGTTTGACTTCCGCTTAGAACAACGTGGTTACAGCCAAGAACAAATTGAAACTATGATTTGCCCGATTGGCATTAGCGCTGTGAATGGCAAACATCCAGCTGAAATCGCGGTATCGGTTGCGGGTGAACTGATCGCACACTATCAGGGCCAAGCGCTTGAACAAAAGCGCCCAACCAAACAATATCAAAATCAGGATTTGACCGATCAACACAGTCAATCAAGCGATGTAGGCGAACCTCCTTTGGAAGAGAAGATCGCCTAATACAAGTCGCAAAGCTTCGGTAGCCATAACGTTACTGAAGTCATTAAAAGGAAGTAAACATGACAACGCAACGCAAAGCTTATCGCGCCAGTATTTTACACAGCGTAGCCGACCCAAAAGACGTCGGTATCGATGAGTCTTACGACTATTTTGAAGACGGTGTTTTAGTAGTTGAGAATGGCCACATCGTCGATTTGGGTCATGCCGATGACGTATTGGCACGTCAGCCTAAAACACTCGAAGTAAAAGAATACAAAGACAAACTGATCACCTCTGGTTTTATTGATACGCACATCCACTACCCTCAAACGGGGATGATCGCATCTTACGGTGAGCAGCTACTTGATTGGTTAGAGAACTACACCTTCCCAGAAGAAAAACGTTTCAAAAACCCAGTCTACGCGCACAAAGTGGCGAAGCTATTTCTAGACGAACTGGCGAGCAACGGCACCACGACAGCACTCGTGTTCGGCACCGTGCACAAAGAGTCGGTTAACGTTTTCTTTGAAGAAGCTGAGAAACGTAACCTACGTATGATCGCGGGTAAGGTTTTAATGGATCGCAATGCGCCCGATTACCTCACCGACACTCCTGAGTCTGGCTATGAAGATTCAAAAGAACTCATCGAGAAATGGCATAACCGTGGCCGCTTGTTGTATGCAGTGACACCGCGCTTTGCGCCAACCAGTACCCCGGAGCAACTGGAAACTGTAGGGAAATTGTTAGAAGAGTATCCAGATGTGTACATGCACACTCACCTTTCTGAAAACAAGAAAGAGATCGACTGGGTTCTAGAATTGTTCCCAGAACGCGACAGCTATTTAGATGTGTATGACCACTATGGCTTACTACATAAGCGTTCAGTATTTGCACACGGTATTCACCTATCAGACTGCGAATGCAAACGCCTAGCGGATACCGATTCTGCAATCGCCTTCTGCCCAACTTCCAACCTGTTTTTGGGCTCTGGATTATTCAAGCTGCCAAAAATGGAAGAGCACGGTATTCGTGTTGGAATGGGGACAGACGTTGGCGCCGGTACCAGCTTCTCGATTCTGCAAACCATGAGCGAAGCGTACAAAATCATGCAGCTTCAACAAGAAAAACTTCACCCTGCTAAATCGCTGTTTTTGGCAACTTTAGGTGGCGCACGTTCTCTGCATTTAGAAGATAAAATCGGTAACTTAGAAGTAGGCAAAGAAGCCGACTTCGTGGTACTGGATCTGCACGCGACACAACTGATGCGCTTCAGAATAGAACAAGCGACCAAGCTTGAAGAAAAACTATTTGTACTGATGAGCTTGGGTGACGATAGAACCGTCAGCGAGACTTACATCTACGGTGAGAAAGCCTACGACGTCAATTTCAAAGATTACAAAAAGCTTGTGAGCTAGCGAATAACTCACTGTTGTTAGGTAACCTTTATTGTTAAAGAACCCGTCCAGATTCGCCTAGCCTTAAAAGACCAGTTGCTAACGCCACTGGTCTTTTTTGTGCTTCATTCAAAGAAATACAAATTACTACTCGTGGTGTGCTCAACACCCATGACGCAGCCAAGTTATGTTGGTACGTTAGACGGTAGTAGACCAAATATTGTCCGCTTAAAACTATTGTCCGCTTAAAATAACACACGCTTAGAAAGGAATTCTATGTTCGAACAGGTCGTTAGCATTCTATTTCCCGCTTTTGCACTCGCCAGTGCTGGCTTTGCAGTTGGTCGTTCGCTTAAGCCCGATTTCAAGCCAATCAATCGCATCAACATGGATGTTTGTATCCCTGCTTTGGTATTTGCATCGCTGACCACCATGCCACTCGACACCGAACAACTGCCGCTAATTTCTGCCTCTTTGGTTGCGGTGTTAGTGCCCGCACTGCTGATGATTCCGATCTGTAAGATCTTTAAGCTCAACTTCAAAGCTTGGGCTCCGCCACACATGTTTCGCAATAGCGGCAACCTTGCGATTCCGCTATTCACGTATACCTTTGGCGAAAGTGCATTAGCCCCAGCGGTACTGCTATTTGTGATGTCGGCGTGTGTTCATATCAGTGTAGGCTTGGCGTTCTTGAGCGAAGGTAACCCTATCAAGCAGATCTTCAAGATGCCGATATTCTTGGCTGCTTTATTAGCAATGACACTGAATTTGTCCGGTATTGCAGTGTGGAATCCAATCTACGAAGCCACATCGCTGCTTGGGCAAGCGGCTGTTCCTATCATGCTATTGTCATTGGGCTCACAAATGGTCAACTTGAGGCTGAGTGGTCTGAAAGTCGGCTTATTATGTACCGCGCAATCTCTGTTCACTGGAGCGATCGCTTTTACGTTCATCTACTTCTTCATTCCTCTACCCACTCTACACTTGCAGATGATGGTGCTGTTCACCATGCTACCACCTGCTGTGATGAATTACCTGTTTGCAGAAAGGTTCAACGTAGAGCCACCTAAGGTCGCCTCTATGGTGTTGTTCGGCAACTTCTTAAGTGTGGAACTCAGCCGATATTACTTTCTTTTGTCCTGTCAATGTCCTAAAAGTTACTGCGAGCCCGCTGTAATACAGGTACCAAAATGGGCAGATAGACTGCCCATTTTTACATCATGATGGAGGTAAGAGGCTTACTTCCAGAACTGAATGCTATTGAAGTTGCTGTATTTCTTCACTGCACCGTCGTAATTCGCTTTCATTGCAGCGAAGTCGCTATCCGTTAAATCAGATGCTGTTGAAGACTCTAGATCCACAGCTTCAAGTGTCTTAAGTGCGCTTGCTTTTAGGCTAGCCGCTGAGATTTTCTTACTACCATCATTAGTAAGCGTCGCAGACGTCACTTTCTCGCGACCCGCAAGGTCGGCTGCTGTTGCAGTACAATTCTCGTCTCGGTTGAGGCCGTTGTACCAAGTCAACGTTTTTTCACCATTAGCGATTTGTTTGATCGTACAAGCATCAGGGCCCAGGCCAACCAGTTTATTCGCATTATTAAAGTTATAAGCAATTAAGTCTGACGGAGACTGTTTTGAATACTGATCTTTTTGCGTGATTTTGTTGTCTGTTGAACGAGCCATACGACTAACCGTCGAAGCAAAATATAAATCAGAGTTACCATTCGAAGGAGATACCGTATCTTTTATCGCCCAGAAATACGGTGTCTTAGTATTTTCTAAACCAACGTTAGAGCCGTATAGGTACGCAAAAGAATTTACTATAGCTTTTGTCCATCAGCAAAGTTGTCAGCCCAATGGTACGCTCGGTAGCCAATTTTCTGGCCATCATCCGATCCGTAATCCATGTAATGCTCGGTGGTGTAGTTACCGGAAGGCGCTTTCTTCACTTTCGCAAGATCACCTACCAACTTACCTTTGAATTTAAATAGGAAGGTAA
>NZ_JBQKUM010000028.1:0-59694 GCF_054968605.1 Pseudoalteromonas sp. G5_S1_14_S5
CACTCAATCACTCTTCTACACATTTTTGCATTGATAAGCAGATACAATAACCACAAGGTGACTAAGTGCTCTCTTGATAAAAACACAAATAATTTACAACTATTGACTATGTATATCGACAAGCGTATCAAACTATTATAGATTTAGATGTATAGACGTCTACATATCTAGCTTAGGGAGAAAGCTGTGCCTATCCGCATTCCAGACCAATTGCCAGCGAGCGATGTTCTTCGTGAAGAAAACATCTTTGTTATGCCGCTATCAAGAGCATCGACACAGGAAATCCGACCACTTCGAGTCTTGATCCTCAACCTAATGCCAAAGAAGATTGAAACTGAGACTCAATTCTTGCGCCTTCTATCGAACAGCCCGTTGCAAGTGGATGTTGAACTGCTTCGAATCGATGACCGTCCAAGTAAAAACACACCGACTGAGCACCTCGATAACTTTTACCGTCAATTTGAGATGGTAAAAAATCGTAACTTTGATGGGTTGATCATCACAGGTGCGCCATTGGGTTTGGTTCAGTTTGAAGATGTTATCTACTGGGATCACCTGAAAACCATCATGGAGTGGGCTAACAAGCACGTTACCTCGACTCTTTATGTGTGCTGGGCTGCTCAAGCGGGCTTGAAGTTACTGTATGACTTACCAAAGCGTACTCGTAAAGAGAAACTGTCTGGCGTTTACAATCACGAGATCCATAAACCTTACCACCCTATTCTTCGTGGTTTTGATGACACCTTCTTAGCGCCACACTCCCGCTATGCAGATTTCTCACCTGAGTACCTAGCAGAGCATACCGACCTAGATGTGCTTGCGACTTCAGACGTCGCCGGTGTGTATCTAGCGGCAACCAAAGACAAGCGAAACGTATTTGTAACCGGTCACCCTGAGTACGATGCGCATACGCTTCACAACGAATACATCCGTGATTTGGGCGAAGGCATGGAGCCAGTCATCCCTATTAACTACTATCCAAACAATAACCCAGACAACAAACCGGTCGCGAGCTGGCGAAGTCACGGGCACTTACTCTTCTCAAACTGGCTAAACTACTGCGTTTATCAACAAACGCCTTACGATTTGGATCACTTCAGTGAAGAGAACTTCACCAAAGACGATTAATTATTCGCTGATTTATCAAAGATACAATGTTGCGCCCAACAAGCTGTTTACTTCGATAACGTTGAAAACATGCTTATTGGGCGCAGCTTTTTTATGGAGAGTGGATCGCATTCCACCACAGATTTACCACTTTATGTTTACCAATTTCATATGATTGTCTGGTGTTCATAAGGAGCTTCACATGCCTGCCAAGTCATTGTTTTCAAATCCCCTACTCTCAGCTCTAATTGCCTCTATCTCACTGTCTGGCTGTGTCTCTGTCACAGAAAGGCCTCCGAAAGTAGAAAGCGATCCTATTGCGATGTCAGAATCTCGCATTCAATTAGGTTTGGGGTACATGGGCCTAGGCAACATGATAAAGGCACGTGAAAACCTAGAACTTGCTATTAAACATGCGCCGAGTTATTACCGTGCTCGGCTCTCTATGGCCCATTACTATGAACAAGTGGGTGAAGTCGATGAAGCGAGGTCTGCGTATCGAAAAGCGTTAAGCCTAGACTCAAGAAACGGTAACGTGCTCAATAACTACGGGACGTTTTTGTGTAAGCAAGGCGAGTATATACAGGCCGAAAAGTACTTTAATCGCGCCATTGATCAGCCCTATTACTATTTAGTATCCGCCAGTTATGAGAATGCGGCTTTTTGTGCTTTTAAGGCAGGTAATACAGAACAAGCCAAGTACTACTTCACCCGCGCCATTGACCATGATCCGAACCGAGTAAAATCAATATTACAGCTATCTAAAATTGAAGTGAGCGAAGCCAATTATAATGACGCTAGACTTCGTCTGTTTAAGTTCCACCAGCGGTATGGCTATCAAATTCCATCGCTTCAAATCTTAGTCGATCTCGAAAAGAAAGCCGGAAACCATTCGCTTGAGAAGAAGTACCAAAGTAAATTGAATGAATTGCTCTCTGCTTAACCCAAATTTGATAAAAAACGGGCTTGTTGATTGAACAACAAGCCCGTTTTATTTAATAGAATTAACGATACTTTCGAGTTTTGACGTGTGAACCGTTATTTAAGCGCGATCCACTTTTGTCTTTGCTCGTCGTCCATAAAAGTCCATGCCACAAAGCGGCTCACTTTCTGGCCTTGAGACATCTCTACAACTTTTACTTGTTTCGCTTTGAGCTTACCAAGTTCAGAGCGAAGCATATCAACGTTGTCTTTCTTCGAAATTAGTGTCGTGAACCATAGCACTTGAGTCGTAAACTGTTGGCTCTCTCTTGCCATTTTCATGATGAATGCCGCTTCACCACCTGGGCACCATAACTCCGCTTTTTGACCGCCAAAGTTTAATGTTGGCTTATTTTGCTTGGCTTTTTTCGCTTCAGGTTTGAAGGTTTGGCCCGTTTTCTTGGCTCGGTTTGCCGCTAGGTTGTCTAGTTTACGCTGTGTCCCCTTTTCCGCTTCCTCTAGAGAACTGTGAAATGGAGGGTTACAGATAGTGACGTCGTAACGTTCATTATCTTTGATAATACCCTTAAAGATAGATTCAGAGTCTGTTTGCAAACGCGCTTTGATCTTACCCTTTAAGTTAACGTTGCTTTCAGCAATGAAATTCGCGGCTTTCACCGACACAGGGTCAACATCACTACCCGTGCAACGCCATTTGTATTCCGTGGCTCCGATAATTGGGTAGATACAGTTCGCACCAACACCGATATCTAGCGCTTTCACGGATTGATGATTATAAGGTTCCCCCTGACCGTCGCTATTAAGGATTTCTGCTACTCTGTGAATGTAGTCCGCTCGACCAGGAATCGGCGGACACAAGTATCCAGCTGGAATATCCCAGTGCTTAACACCATAGTGATGCGCCAATAACGCTTTGTTGAGTAGTTTAACCGCCAATGGATCAGAGAAATTGATCGTGTCTTCACCTACTGGGTTCTTAACTAAGTGAGCTTTCAATTCTGGTAAAGCTGCAACCAATAGTTCGAAGTCGTAACGCCCTGTGTGCTGGTTTCTTGGGTGCAAACCGGCTGCTGGCTTAACGATATTCTTATTGCGTTGTGAACCACCAGTGCGCTTCGAGCTAGCAGGCTTTTGAGTGCCGCTCGATCTTTTTGGCGCGTTCTTATTAGAAGTGCCTTTTTTAAAAGGAGCTTTGCCCTTTCCGCCTTTATTATTGCTTGGTTTCCCAGAAGATCGCTTGGCTTTGTTCTGTCCAGTCGCTTTTGAATCCGCAATGTTACAGTTTTTATCAGAAGCACTGTTTTTTGATAGGCTTAGCGTGGTTCTTTTTTGTGATTGGCTCATTGGGCTACTTCTTTAAATCTAAATAAATCATGAACAAACGGGCATCTAACTCTAGTTGATGATATTCCGGTTCCATGTGACAGCATAGTTGGTAAAACGCTTTGTCGTGGTCTTTCTCTTTGATGTGCGCCAGTTCATGTACCACCAGCATTCTCAACAAAGGCTCAGGGGCATTACGAAATACACTTGCGATACGAATCTCATTCTTCGATTTGATCTTGCCACCGTGGTTTTTCGCAACATAAGAGTGCAACCCTAATGCATTGTTGATTAGGTGGATCTTGCCATCATAAATCACTTTACTGATGGGGGGTGTTTTCTTCATATAGCGATTTTTAATCTCAATCGCATAATCAAACAGGGCTTTCTCGCTTTTTATTTCATGATTTTTTGGGTAGCGAGCTTCAAACCACGGCACCAATTTACCTGACTCAACAAGCTGAGTAACAGGATCGATAATGTGTTTAGGATAGCCTTGAATATAGCGTAATGAAGGATGCATGCTGAAAGACCGTACAAGTTGCGTCACATCAAAACGTTGTGACGTCGAGAATTGAGCCGCATAGTGTAACTGATCACACTTTTCTAATCACCTAGGATTCGTTACACTTTAACGAGATTCACCAAGAGCTAGACTCAAAAAGAGACAGTAAAGATGAAACGTGTTGTATTGTACGTGGCAGACAAATGCCCGCACTGTAAAGATGCCCAAAGATATTTGGACTCTAAGAAGATTGTTTACCGCTTAACGAATGCCAAGATGCAACGCGGCCGTAAAGAATTACAAGCGATGGGCGCTCGCTCTATCCCGGTACTTAAAATCGGCGACCAGATTATGGTCGGATGGAACCAAAAGAATTTCGATAAGATGTATAACTCAAAAAATACTTAACACTATGTAAGTTGCTATACCTCTTTACAACGAAGCCCGAATATCTCACCTAAGATATTCGGGCTTTGTGTTATGAGTATCGGAAACCAAGGTCTACCTTTCCCTTTTCGCCACTATCCTTTTACCTTGAGAACGCCACTGCAAGACGCGCATCTGTATTTCTCTTTTATACCGAAAACTTTATCGACTGATGTTCTGCGAACTCTAATGAGCCTTCGTTCTTTACACTTACATTTCATGGAGCTAGGGTTGCCTAATTAATTAATTTAAAGACAGCTAATATCTCCCAGTCACCGCTTGTTAACCATAACCATATTGTTGGGCACACATTTTTCACAGAATAATATAATCGACGAATTACTTTTCAAACGGACTCATTTCTTTCATCTCAATACCTAGCCCTTTATTTAAAAGACAGTATCTCACTTGCTGCATTTATATCAGCCCTTGTTCCCTAACACTCGGTCGAGAAACGTTCTACGAACTCGTATTAACGTTTGCTCCTTACATCCACATTTCATAGTCCCTTACTAGCTACTTAAAAAGTATTAGTATTATTTAACGGGCATGCATACCAAGTAAATTAGAAGCTGTTAATATTTTACTAATCACACATATTGTTTAATGAAATCGATAAAGGTTCTATCAGCCTTAGACAAATAGCCCTCTTTTCGCCACGCCAAAGATAGATTGAGTTTTACAGGATCTTTAAATGGCACACCAACCACGTCGTCTTCATACTCTGTTACCAAGCTAAGCAGTGCGGTAATAGCAAACTCGCGTTTTACAATAGAAAGAATCATTGGCAACAAGTTAGTCTCGAATGCGATGGTCATATCTAAATCGTATTTTTTGCAGGTCGCGTCGATGAAATCACGATGGAAATACCCTGACTTAAACATGATTAGCTCTTGATCAAAAAACTCTTCAAAGGTGATCGATGACTGTGACGCCAATGGGTGTTCTTTACCGACAACGGCTAACATTTCAGAGCTGAGCAAATGGTCAGTCTCTAGGTCACTCGGCACATTTTCATGATTGATAACTCCGATATCGAGTTCGCCGTTTAATAACATTTCGCGAATCGAAGCCGTGCCCGCATCGCTCAACGTCAGCTTGAGATCTGGGTATTGGCTTTTAAATGCCATAACAACTTGTGGAAAGAAGTAACTCCCCATCATACTTGGCACCCCCAAACGTACCTCCCCTTTTTCCAAGCCTTTCAATTCATTCATCGCCAGCTCTGCATCATCAAACTGCTGCGCGATACGCTTGGCATGCTCAAGCAGTACTTTCCCTTCTTCCGTTAGAGTGACCGATTTATCTCCTCTTCGAAACAGAATCAGATCAAGTGTTTGCTCGAGTTTTTTAATCGATATACTTAAAGCTGGCTGAGCGATATGTAACGCTTTTGCTGCTTGGGTAAAGTTACCAAACTGAGCTACGGTGAGAAAATGTCGAAGGGGTTTTGATTCAAGCATGGTGATATATTAAATATATGGAGATGATATTTTTAATATATTTCTTTAATCACCATTGTGCTGATAACTTGTTCACAAATAGCTTAACTCCTCGCATAGGCACAAGATAAATGTTCGATAAAGGCAGTACTCAATACAAACGGATCACTCAATCATTAGCGATTGGTTCATTTATCATTTTCTGTAATCTTTATGTGTTTCAACCTATCTTGCCGCACATGGCTCAGCACTTCCAAGTGTCTGAAACCCAAATCAACTGGCTATTTGCTGCAACCACGCTCGGGCTATCGATTAGCTTAGTACCGTGGGCAATCGCTTCAGAGTCATTTGGTCGAAAACCTATCATTCTATTTAGTCTTTTTGTGATTCCAATGATTGGTTTAGGCATGGCATTTACCACCACACTGTTGCAACTCGTGATTGCTAGAGCATTAATGGGGATCGCGGTCGCAGCTTTCGCCGGTGTTGCTGTCGCCTATATGGTGGAGGAGCTCACGTCCAAAGCCTTTGCAGTCGCGATTGGTGGCTATATTGCTGCCAACTCATTAGGGGGTATCTTTGGCCGTGTGTTAGGCGGCTTGCTGACAGACTATTTCGATTGGCACGCTACCGTGCTGATCTTTGTTGTGGGCTCGTTATTATGCGCTTTATTTATTGCCTATCGACTACCAGAGCAGCAAAACTTCAAGCCGCAAAAAGGGCTGTTCTTTCATCATAATCGCTCAGTTATAATGCATTTTCGCAACCGTACCTTGTGGCTTGCTATGTTGATTGGTGGAGCCAATTTCGCTCTGTTCGTTAACCTGTATTCCGTAATGGGCTTTAGATTGGTGTCAGAACCTCACTCCGTTCCAGTTGGCTTAGCATCACTGATCTTTCTCTGCTACCTAGCGGGTACCGTCAGCTCGAAGCTGTCTAACAAATGGACGCTACGTTTCGACCCGTTAAACGGCATTCTGCTCGGTGTGTGTATAAGCTTGCTGGGAATGCTGGTCTCTGCGGTTGATGAGATTCCTTTCATGCTTGCAGGGTTATTGCTGATAAGTGGCGGGGCTTTCTTCTCGCATACACTAGCCTACTCTTGGGTCAGTCAAAAAGCACCAAGCGCCAAAGCGACGGCAACAGCGCTCTACCTTGTGCACTACTATATTGGTGGCAGTTTGGGCGGGTTCTTACTCTTATACTGCTGGCAGTTATTTAGTTGGAATGGCGTGATTGCGGGAGGCTCAATCTTCTATGTCGCGATATTTGCTTGGGTCTACCAGTTGAAACAACTTCAAGTATCGACATCTAAACTCGCTGAAGCTTAGAAAAAACAGCATTTTCAAGACAATTAGTGCTTTTGATTAACAACCGTTCTGATATCCTACGCAAAATTTCATTTCGGAACCTGTTATGTCGAACACTCAAAACACTGATCTTCAAACCATCCATGACCAAGTAAAACAATGGTTAGACGATGTTGTTATTGGCCTAAACCTGTGCCCATTTGCAGCAAAGCCACAACGTAATAAGCAGATTAAGATCTTTGTGAGTGAAGCAGAAACCGAAGAGGCATTGCTAGAAGATATCATGACTCAATTTGTGGAGTTGGATAACACACCAGTCGCTGAGCTAGAAACGACTCTGGTGGTTGTTCCTAACATGCTGCAAGATTTCCTCGACTACAACATGTTCATCGATTGGGTAGAAGCTTTGATTAAGCAGCAAGACTGGGAAGGCGTTTACCAAGTGGCGACCTTCCATCCTGATTACTGTTTTGGCGGTGCGGATCCTGAAGACGATGAAAACCTAACCAACCGCTCCCCTTGTCCGGTTTACCATTTAATTCGTGAAGCGAGCATGGAAAAGGTATTGAAGCATTACCCTAACCCTGAAGCGATTCCAGATACCAACATCGCTCGTGTTGAATCGTTAACGCCAGAAGAGCGACGCAAACTGTTCCCGTACCTGTTTAGTTAAGTTCTCAGCTCTCAAGATTAATCATCTAAATATTGGTAATATGGACGAGACACGAACTGATCTCGTCCATTTTTTGCAACATACAAACACTCATCGGCCACTTTCTTTAGCACAACATCGCCCATTTGATACCCATAGCCGTCGTTCACTGACTTAAAGAAATCAATATCAACCACAGCTGCCTAAGTGAGCGACAACATTAATATTTCTAATATAAACGAGAATAAAGAGTAGAAAATCATAATAATCAATTGATTTGTGTGCAAAATACCTCATTGGTCCAATGAATAAAAGTCGAGTTCTTCGACTTTGCGTTAGCACCCTATTCCTACCTTTGTTAAAATGACCCATTAACGAAACAGAATGGATAGGAATATGAACCTTTCTCAACTAAACCAAGAAATCTACGATCATCTTTACCGCGATATTGAAGAGTTCCGCAGTACTTTTGATCTGCCTGTTGCTGCTCCTGAAACAATGGATGAAAAAGGCGATACGCTACATACCTCTCTAGCGATCGAAGAGCTGACAGAATTGGCAGAAGCTGACTCTAAAATCGAACAAGCGGACGCTATTGTAGACAGCGTTTATGTTTTGATGGGACGTTTGGTTCACCTTGGCCAATCTAAAGTAGAAGACAACCTAGCGATCAGCTATCTGATCGATCTTCTGTTGAACGTTGCTAAAAACCGCTCAATAGACTTCTTACCTTGCTGGGATGAAGTACACTCAAGCAACATGAGTAAAGTATGTCGTAACGAGACAGAATACACAGAGACAGAAGCGTTCTATGCTGAGCAGAACATCAAGCTAATGGCGGTTCAAAAAGGTGAATACATCATCGCTAAATGTGCTGAAGATTTCGTATCTGAAGGTAAAACAGTTCGTCAAGGTAAAGTACTGAAATCAGTGCATTACCGCCCAGCAAACCTTGAGCCACTAACGGCTTAAGTGCATCAAATATTGGCTTTTAAGTAGGTAGCCAACTGAAATAGCATACGCCACGTTATAACAACGTGGCGTTTTATTATCTATTAATACAACCTAGACGTTATAACAGTCGCGCCATATGGTAAGCCGCCACATATTCGCCATTTCTGAAGGCAAACCCTGCTGACTCCCCTTCAATCACGAAGCCAAACTTCTTATATAGGCTGATCGCTCGTTCGTTATCGGTATAAACGGTGAGTTCCAGTCGTTTGATGTTAATCCAGTTGTCACATAAGTCGATTGCCGTTGCGAGTAATTGGCTACCTACACCTTTGCCTAACACATCGTCTTTAACACCCATACCAAAAGAAGCGACATGACGCCTTCTCGGATTTACATACACTTCTAAACCTAGGTTACCAACAATTTCTCCGTCCAATAACGCGACATAAGAGTACACATTATCTGGAACATTTGAGATTCGTTTTTGCCAAGTTTCCAGAGATGGATTTGGGAGTTGCAGCGTACCGGTATAAGCATTAGTGCATTCGTAAACTTCTTTTATTCCCTTTGC
Source organism: Pseudoalteromonas sp. G5_S1_14_S5 (assembly GCF_054968605.1). Classification (NCBI taxonomy): domain Bacteria; kingdom Pseudomonadati; phylum Pseudomonadota; class Gammaproteobacteria; order Alteromonadales; family Pseudoalteromonadaceae; genus Pseudoalteromonas; species Pseudoalteromonas sp. G5_S1_14_S5. The sequence continues at coordinate 9,233 of NZ_JBQKUM010000028.1, forward strand.
ATCTGACGGTTCAGAGCGTCTCACTACAATACTCATCGCAACTCCTACTGTTATTATTTTTTGCTAAATCTGAAGTACACTTTTTATGTGCACCTAAACACATTATCAAATAGTAAATATTTAACAATAGGTTAGATAAAATTGTTTCTATTTAACAATTGAGTAAATATGAGTATCAACGAGGCGAGCCAATGATTTTGAATGAAACATTAATGGTAGATGCTAAAAAGTTTAACTCAGAAAGGCTACTTTGCGCTAATGGTATATACACAGATGAGGCAGCATGGGCACAAACTTCTGTGCCCAGTGCTTAATTATATTTTGGGGTTAGTCACGCTCGCATTGAACTTGCATGACTGTTAAATCGGTAGTGTTTAACTTCTTAGCCAGAGCAGCACCTTCTTGGTTACATTCTTCAAGGCTCGTGAATTGCGTGTTCACTTCCATTTCAGCCGTACTAGTTGCGCTACCCATCATAAAGCTAAGAATCCGTGTTAGTTCGTACATTATTAGTCCTCTTTCGAGTTAAATAAGCATCCATTCAAATAAGATAAAGTGACTCGTGTTTTTTCCTATGCACTTGTCGCGTTAGAAATAATTCTAATCAACCCTTCTTAGTGAGTTTTACCATTTCGTGCCACTAACTAGAAAGCAGCATAGCCAAGATTTAAAAGCATAAAAAAGACCAGAGCATCGTGCTTCTGGTCTTTTTACTAATCAAACATCAATTAGCGATCAGTTTCTAAGTCACTTTTCTCTAGGCTGATTACATTCAACACTGCAAATGCAGAGGCTAGAAATAAGCCTAATATCCAAACAAAATACCACATGGAAAACTCCTTAATACAGTGAATGTCCGTTGCGTTCGACATACTTGCTATCGAGTCGCCCAAACATAGTGCGATAACTAAAAGTTGTGTAACACAGGATAATTGGCACCATCACAAACGCCACGCCTGTCATGATGTTCAAAGTCAATTCACTCGATGTTGAATCCCACAACGTTAAGCTATGGCTTGGATTAACACTCGATGGAAGAATGAATGGGAACATCGCGAAACCAGCCGTTAAAACAACGCATGCATTAGTCAGACTTGAGCTTATAAAAGACAGCGCATCCCACTTTAATCTGGCACTCACCAGCGCTAAGACTGGAATGAGCACACTGCCAATCGGCGCAAACCCCATCCAAGAATAAGTCTCAAAATTGGTTAGCCAAGCACTGGTTTCTGCTATCGCTTGTTTATTTAACGGGTTTGAAACAGCACTATGGTTTAACTCACTGACAATCAGATAGCCATTCATTTGACTTATCACTAAACCGCCAATTACCATCAGGCTAGCCACAAATACCGCACTCAGCTGCGCAACCAATCTTGCCTTGTTGTATAGCGCACCTGTCGTTTTCATCATCAGCCAAGCACTGCCTTGCAACAGCACCATCAATAGCCCAACAAAACCACACAACAGAGCAAACGGATTAAGCAAATCAACAAACGATCCGTGGTATTCAACCATAAGCAAACTATTGAGAGAAAATGGAAGCCCTTGCATCAAGTTGCCAAACGCGATACCAAATAAAATCGGCGGAAAGCAGCCTGAAAATGAAATCGCTAAATCACACACTTTACGCCATTGATCGTTATCTATCTTAGCTCGATACTCAAGCGCAAGAGGACGCAGCCACAATGGGATAAGAGCCAAGTACATCGCAACATATAAGCTTGAAAAGGATGTCGCATACACCAAAGGCCAAGCTGCAAACAAAGCGGCACCTGCTGTTATTAACCACACTTGGTTGCCGTCCCAATGGGGTGCGATGGAGTTAATCATCACTCGTCTGTCAGAGTTAGTTTTACCGATAAACGGTAATAACGCTCCTACTCCCATATCGAAGCCATCTGTGATCATAAAACCAATCAGCAATACACCAATTAGCACCCACCAAATTAAACGTAATGTGTCATATTCGAACATGAGTCAGTCACCTTATTGTTGAACTTGTTGTGCCAATTTGGCGTCAAGCGATGTTGTTTGTTCATAGTGATAACGCCCCGTTTTTAAACTGCTTGGGCCTTTTTTGACGACGGTAATCATCAAGTAACTTTCAACAATAATGAAGACCGTATAGAGGCTAATAATTAGCGCGAGAGACGTCAGCAAGTTTTCAACGGTTTGCGAAGATGCCGCTACCGCAACAGGGAGAATTTCACCAACTGCCCACGGTTGACGACCATACTCAGCAACAAACCAACCTGCTTCGATTGCTACCCAAGGTAAAGGGATTGACCAAAGTGCCGCTTTCAATAGCCAAGACTTTTGAGTGATGTTTTTACGGTAGGTTTGTAAGAAAGCCGTCCCAAAAACAAACAACATAATGAAGCCACAACCCACCATAATTCTGAATGACCAGAACAGGGGCCACACAGTTGGGATTGAATCGTCGGCTGCTTGTTGGATTTGCTGTTCAGTCGCATCAGTCACGATGTCTGTGTATCGCTTGAGCAATAAGCCGTAGCCGAGGTCGTGCTTGGTTCGCACAAAGGCTTGCTCCGTCTCGTATGAGGTATCGCCAGCTCGCAAACGCTCTAGCAATTCATAAGCAATAATACCACTTCGAATACGCACTAAATGTTGGTCACGCAAGTCATGAAGACCCATCACTTTCTCATCCAAAGAGCGCGTTGCAATAATCCCCATAACGTAAGGAATTTTCACAGCGAAGTCAGTTTTGCCTTCCTCTTGTTTGGGTAGTCCGAACAAGGTGAACGCCGCAGGTGCAGGTTCGGTGTGCCATTCGGCTTCTATTGCAGCAAGTTTTACTTTCTGAACGTCACCCAGTTGATAGCCGGACTCATCACCGAGTACGATTACTGAGATAATTGAAGCGATTCCAAAGGATGCAGCCACAGCGAAAGAACGCTTGGCAAAGGCAATATCTCGACCTTTTAGCAAGTAATATGAACTCACGCCAAGAATAAACATCGCGCCACAGGTATAACCCGAAGCGACTGTGTGTAAAAACTTAACCTGAGCAACTGGGTTGAGCACCACTTCAGCGAAGCTTGTCATTTCCATACGCATGGTTTGATAATTGAACTCCGACCCGATCGGGTTTTGCATCCAACCGTTAGCAACCAGAATCCATAATGCAGAGAAGCTAGAGCCTAACGCCACCAACCAAGTGACAACAAGGTGTTGGGGTTTCGATAATCTTTCCCAACCGAAGAATAAGAGGCCAACAAACGTGGATTCTAAGAAGAATGCGACAAGGGCTTCGATGGCGAGAGGAGCACCAAAGATGTCACCAACATAGTGAGAATAATAAGACCAGTTGGTGCCGAACTGGAACTCCATGGTTAAACCAGTAGTGACACCCAAGGCGAAGTTAATACCAAACAGTTTGCCCCAGAAGCGAGTCATATCTTGATAGATTTGCTTACCGGTGAGCACATAGATAGATTCCATGATCGCTAGTAAGCAAGACATACCGATAGTTAACGGGACGAAGAGAAAGTGGAACATAGCGGTTAGCGCAAACTGCAAACGCGACAATTCAACTACATCAAACATTTAAGCTCCAAACATCATAATGATGGCTTTAACATTAAGAATTGGAGCGTATTTCAGCACAGTTCGAACAAACTAAACTAGAACAGATAAGCTGTTAAAAAACAGAACAGATTAAATTATCTGACGAGTGACAAACTAGATTTCAGGTAAACATAGTCGAAGGTAGACTAACGACTTAGACTTGTTATTCCATTGCCTGAATCAAACCACCTAGCGTACGAATGGCCTCTGCGATTTTGTCGTCGCAAGCATACGAGCAATTAAGTCGAATGTGATGGGAGAACTTCTTGTCACTACTGAATATGATCCCTGGCGCGACAGATATGTTGTGTTCAAGAGCTTGCTCATAAAGCTTCTCAGCACTAACTGATTGAGGCAATTCTATCCAAAGGAAGTAACCACCTTGGCTTTTATGAATCAGAGCACTCTTAGGCAAATTGGATTCTAGAAGTGCTATGTGCGCCTTCTTCCTTTCGTTCAGAAGTTTACGAAGCTTTTTCAGATGATTGTCATAGCTATAAAACGTTAGGTAGTGAGACAAACCTAGCTGAATAGGAATGCTGCTGGAAAGTGTTGATAGATGCTGCAATCGTTGAATCTTCAACGCTTGTTTCCCTGCAACTACCCAACCGATTCGAAAGCCGGGCGACAATGATTTGGAAAACGAGCCACAAAGCATGATCTGCTCGCTAGTGTCATAGGCTTTGGCAGGCAATGAGCTTTGATTACCGACGTGAAGCTCACGATACACATCGTCTTCGATCATTGGGATCTTATGTTGATTCACCAACTCAACCAACCTTCGTTTATTGTTGTCGCTCATCGAATAGCCGACTGGGTTTTGTGATTCCGTCATGAACCAACACGCTTTGATGTCCATTGAAGCGAACACAGATTCCAACACATCAAGATCGATTCCGGTTTCTGGGTCCGTTGGTATTTCAACTGCCGTAAGGTTTAGCCTTTCGATGGTCTGCAACACACCATAGAACGCAGGATACTCGATAGCGACCAAGTCACCCGACTCTGTGCAAGATTGCAGACAAAGATTAAGTGCTTCCATCGCTCCAGAAGTTATCACAATATCGTTTGGCAGGACATTTATACCGAGCATTTGATAGCGTTGGGCAATTTGCCTGCGGAGTGTTTCACTGCCAGGAGGTAAATTAGTGAGCATGCTGTTGTCAGGCATTTGGCGGCTGGCACTGGCTAAACTACGAGACAATGCTTGATGCGGAAACAAAGCAGGGTCTGGAAATGCCGAGCTAAGTGGGATGATACTAGGATCTTTGGCTCGTTGAAGCACATCGTAAAGCAGGTCACTGATCCTAACGGGGTACGGCTTGATAGCTTTTTGCTTTGAATGATCCGAAACGAACACATTTCTGCGTGGTAACACGAAATAACCAGACTTGGATTTTGAGCGAACATAGCCTTGGTCTTCAAGCTGATGATAGGCTTGTAATACCGTCTCTGTGCTGAGTTTATAGCGCTTACATGCATCTCTAATTGATGGGATCTTCTCACCACTCAGCCAAATATTTTGCTCTATCTGATTCTTGATTGTATTGGCGAGTATCTGTGATTTTTTCATCAAAAACTCCTTTCTATCAAACGTGTAAACAATTACTCAACCTTGAATATTCGAAGTACTCGGAAATTTAGGTATAACAAGGCCCCACCCTAAACCCAATTACCTTCACGGTCGACTTGTTTATCTATCCCATAAGAAAAGACACGACACTCGTCAAGCGAATGTCGTGTCTTAGTTACTCAGTTTAGGTCAACTAGCTGACTAGTTAGCTGGACGCCAAACGCCCCACTTATCGTTTTCATAAGTCGCTTGCGGGTTTTCGCCGCCCTGAATCCACCACTGCGCTTTCCATGACTGGTTAGAGTAAGTCACAACTTCACCACCAAGGTAAACCTTAGATGAATCCCATGTGCCCGGGTTTGGTGCAGGGTCTGGGTCTGGAGTCGGATCTGGATCCGGCGTTGGGTCTGGGTCAGGTGTTACACCACCATCTTCAGCAATCACTTCAAATGTGAAGGTTTCAACACTCTCACTTTCAATAGAGCTAGCAATGAAAGACAAGGTTTCGTTCGTTGTGATCGCTGTAGTATCAACCACAATTGAAGCCGTACCATTGTTTTGAATGCTTACTGCAGAACCTTGTGTTTGCGTAAGGTTTGCGGCTTCACTTGTTGCAATCACAACTTTGTCGCCCGCATTAACGACATTGTCACTCTTAACAAGTTCGTAAATATCGCCTTTCAACGGCTCAACACCGCCGTCGCCACCTTCAATCAACGTCAATTGACCTGAAGCTCGGCTATCTTTTGAGTTAAAGAAATTGCGAGACGGATCGTTTTGGAAGTACATGTAGTGCTGCATTTCAGCATGCCAGTCACCGATGAAGATCGCGCCGCCTTTGAACTCTTCATGCCAACCGTTAATTTCAGAAGCTAGCAGACGAGCCCAATCGTTCACATTGCTCGCATCAATCACAATGTCGAAGCTACGTGCGATTTCACCATACTTGTTGATGATGTCGTACTTAACTGTGTCGCCAATTTCTGGTGTCCCGAACTGATCAGACACAAACAGGTCGCCACGTACTAGATCTGGTTGCGGTGTAGGGTCTGGCGGAGGAGTTTTACCACCAGTAATGGTGATGTCTGAACAGTTGTAGAAGCCTTCACCTGCCGAATCATTACGCTGCCAGCGCACAAATAAAATTGCATCGCCAGAACGGTCCGAAGGAATGGTTACATCGATACGGTATTTACCACCATTTACAGGGACGTTACCCTCCTCTTGGATAAGATCTAAGTCACCCCAAGCCAAACCTTTACTCAAGTCTGCATTTGGTTTGGTTAGGTAAAACTCCCAGAATGAAGGGTTGTGCGGTGCCGTCGCGTTGAATACATATTCAAAGGTACCAGTGCTTAGCTCGGTACGAGTCCAACCCGTGTGAGGTGCGCCCATACCACGCTTTTGCGCATCATTGGCGTAACATAACGTGCCGTCGGGAATCGCTGTTTTTACAGCATTGATGTTGTTGAAATCCTGTATATTTTTTGCATATTCGTTACGCTGAACAAACGGATATGAGCCAGAAATCTCTTTAGCTTGAGCACAGGCTGCGTTTGGTGGTGTGCCCGACCAAATACCACCTTGCTCGTAACAGGTATTCTGACGTGCACTTGGAAACTCAGACCAACCATGAGCATTTGCCACTGACGGCATACTCGATAGCAAAGCCATCCCTACTGTTGCTTTAAGAAGATTATGATTTATTGTTGTCACTTTCTCACTCTCTATTATTTTATCCTAAACAATGCCAATGACTGCTAATCAATCAGGATTGTAGTTCAAGGATTTATAGTTTTCGTTTAAAGAACAACAAAAAATATATACGTCAATTTTATCAATAACAGTGAGTGTTATATCGATAGGAATCGGAATCACACAACTCAAACAAAAGCGTTGTAGATAGATGATGTTGCTTCTAATTATTGGATTTCAGTATTCTGTCTTAATTGTAGAAACAATATTCAAAGTGAAGAAAAAGCGGTTTAATGAGTAAGCCGCTTTAAGGTTCTCATAGTCAAAAGAGAATTTAATCAGCTAGATAAGTGAGATCTTAGTCCAACTTTTTCCATTGCTGTCTCACTTAATTTGTAACTCGACATGATTAAGGTGCTGAGCGTTAGAATTGATAGGCCGTAATATGCACAATGCTTATACTTCAGCACCCTGTTAATGAAATTATCAAATTGGGACTAAAGTAACGCTACGATACCAGTAACCTCCAAGACTTCCATTGCTGCTGCAAAAACTCTTCTGCAGTCATCTCGACTTGGTAGGAACTATAAATGGCAGTAGTTGCAGCCTGACTTACGCTTCTATAACTGAACTCCAACCAACACTTGCGAGGCTTGTTGAGTTGTAGATGAACGGCAGACTATCAACGATAGACTGTTCAAAACCGTTGGCAACCGCAAACCTGGCAACAATTTCGCCTACTCCCATAAGACCAGTATCACCAGCTTCAAACTCACTAGCACTGTGAAGAATAATTACAGATATATGTTCAGCTACAACTGCATTTGCTTTATCAGTACCAACAATGACACTAATACTATTCACATGCCGACTGATCCCTGGGATAGCGTCTTCTTCCCTCAATAAGTACGAATCTAACTGCCTCACAAAACTTGCAGCAGCCTCTTGAGAGTCAAACTTGATGACAGTTTGTTCTTCTATAGGCGCGATATCTGAAACCGTTTTTGTGATGTATGTCGCGCTTTCATCAAATGGAAGATGATTGACTGGCAAACCAGTGTGGAGTTCTTTAAATCCCATATCAGTCATAAAGTTAAGATCGGACTCTGAAATCTGATTCTCAAAATATTCAGCGACATACTCTCGTGAAGGAAAGTTTAAATAATTTTCTAAAGCTTGCTTACCACCATTTCCTTGCTGGATCTCATACATATCATCGAAAGACACATTTAGTTTTATATTGTCAGAAACAGGACCAACTGTAATTGCAGAATATACAAGAACTTGGAATACGTCTTGAAAAACACCTTTGCGAGCCAGATAAACTGTCGTCCCAGCAAGCGCAGCAACGCTCACGCCAGCAGTGGCGATAACCCTAACTTTACCTAGCTGAAGGCCTTTATCTGCTGTCACGTCATCATAAAAAAAACAAACACCAGAGGCATACAAAGAACATATGCAACACAAAAATCACACGGAAAAATCAATATAGCGAGGTAATAATTTTATTTTATGATGAAACGACTGTTACCTTGCTTTTTTATATATTCAAACAACTTTAAAGTGAAACAATTGTTATAAAAAATAGACTATTTTTATCATGAAAATTTCGAGAAGTAATATTTAAAGGAGGTAGATTAGGTAGAAATCGACGAGCAGGCCTTAAACGGAAATAAAACTTGGCGCTTTATCGAGGTGTGAAAATAAAAGCTACAAAATAATACCTTATAACGAATTAAATTGAGAAATGGCAACAAGATGGCGATGACTTTTATCTTTGAGACACGGCAAGAAATGGAGAAAAAAGCCCACTTTCAGAATGGGAGAAAGTGGGCAAGGTATAAGGTTATAATGATATTAAAAATAAGCATGAAAACATTATGCACATTGATGCATACAAGCGACATCATTTCTAGAGCTGCAGCATGTTTTTTGAACAATAAATTTAATTGGTTGCTCTAAACTGTGATACCAACTGCCCCTGTGAGTCTAAGTTTCGAACTAAACCTTCACACTCATCGCGGGTCTCCGATGCTAAAGTATTAGTTTCAGCCGTTAATTCGCTAATCGACTGCACATTTGAGTTCATTTCTTCTGTTACACACGCCATTTCTTCTATTGCTGCTGCTATCTGAGTATTACGGTCTGAAATATCGTTAACCTGATGAATAAGAGCATTAAGCTTTTCACCGGATAGCTCTGCACTGCTTACACACACTTCAGAAAGTTGATTACCTTCCGACATTACTTGAACGGCTCTCTGAGTACTCGATTGGATCAGTGAGATAACACTGTGAATCTCTTTCGTTGATACTTGGCTTCGTTGTGCAAGTGTGCGCACCTCATCTGCTACGACAGCAAAACCTCGGCCCTGCTCCCCAGCTCGTGCAGCTTCAATTGCAGCATTTAGCGCTAATAAATTAGTTTGTTCAGCAATACTTTGGATAACTGTCAGTGCCATATCTATTGTTTTTCCATGTTCTTCTAACTGAGTAATAACATCTGAAGCTTCATGTAATTGATTCGATAACATGGCTATTGAATCAACTGTTTCCTTTACAGATTGCACACCTTCACTCGCAGCCCTGTTTGCTTGCTCAGTCACTTCAGAAGCACTTTGCGCATTCTGAGCAATTTCGTTTGCAGTAGCATGCATTTCGTTAATAGCTGCGGCTACTTGATCTGTTTCAGAGGTTTGATTAGAGAGTTTATTTGCAGTCGTATCACAGTTGTTGGAAGACGACTGAGCAGCCGAACTTATTTGTTCATTAGAATCTTGTATTCGCCCAACAACAGCGTTCAGCTCAGATTGACGCATTTTAAGCGCTAACTGTATTTCAGAGATATCATCAACATGTTGATTATAAACAAGCTCCATCAAAGGATTATCAAACACTTTACGTGCTTCTTCTGATAATGACTCCAAGCGGCGAGTCAACAAATAAATACTAGTAATGGAAGCTATCATCAACAGCCATACTCCCATTCCTTGATACACAAATTGATCCACTGCTGCTGCAATTGCTGATAGTGGTATAATAGAAACCGCTGCTCGTTGCCACAAACGACTACGTACACCTTTTAGCTTACAAGGCGTTCGTCCCGCCTTTATCTGTTTGTAAATCTTTTCTGCGTTTTCTACATGCTTACGGCTTGGAACTAAGCGCACCGATTGATATTCTACAGTCTCACCGCCTTCAATAATTGGGGAAGCAAATGCATCTACCCAATAATAGTCTCCATTCTTACATCTATTTTTAACTATACCCATCCAGGACTTGCCCGACTTCAGGTGTTCCCACATATCTTTGAAAGCTTCTGCGGGCATGTCAGGATGGCGAACCATATTATGTGGGTTCCCTACGAGCTCTTCTTGAGTGTACCCAGCAACTTTACAAAACTCCTTACTTGCATAAGTAATATGACTGCTTGGCTTCGTGATGGATAGAAGGTTATAACTGGCTGGATATGTAATCTCTTTTTGTAGGTTACTTTGAGTGGTCATGAATCACCTGAATATTAAAAAATATATTTATGTTATTATTGATACATTTATTAACAAGTGTGATAAGAAAAGTAAAGTAAGCATATGTAAGTGGAGGTTTAGTTTCTGATATACCCCGATAACTTTAAAAGAAAAATAAAGTGTGTTCCATTGTGATATTGAATAACATAATAACTCCTGATTATCTATTATGACTTTGAGTTCATATTTTTTAAAAATTAGATCATCAGAAAATAAACTTAAGGAAGTTTAATTACTGGAAATATTTCCCATCATCGAAACGGAACAACAGCTATAATCGAAAGTAGTTATAACCCATTTCGACATTTGGAGGCCAACTGCGGTCCTTCTCATTCTCAATCCAATTGGTGACCCATACTTCTGTTGATAAGGTGCTATGCTTTTCACCAAAAGCATCTAATACATCTTTTGTAGCTACCAGGCCGTTTTTAGATGTAACTGCTGTACGAATAACTATTGAGCAACAAGGTACTCCTTTAACCCACATAGACTGCTCAAGATAGATCCATTTGTCATCAATACCAACAACACGAGTGTACATTGTGATTTTGTCGAAAGCTCTAATTTTTTTCCGATACATGACGGAACTTCCAGCAACAACTAACCCCCACTTCTTTTTCAATAAGACTCTAAGAAAACCGCATTTAGAAACCAAAGAGATTCTTCCAAGGTCAAATAAGGTTATCATACGCCCATTGTTCATTTCGCGGAAAATATCAATATCCCATGGGTGACAACGAAATTGTATTGAGTCTTGATGTAAATAATTTATCTTCTCTTTTCGTGAAGATAAAAGTGTTTTAACTAAACGTAATATAGGATACAAAAGATAATCTCTAATTAAAATTGGAAGTTAGCTAAGGCGAACACATACTCACATTTCACTCAATGTTAATTTTAGTACCAGTGGATATGTCGCCTTAGTGCTTAAAGCAATTGACTCATAATATTTAACGATAGAGCCTGTCTATTCAGTTTTATATATAGATATAATTGTATTTTAGATTCTTTCAACAAGCTTTAACACAGCATCATTAATACCCACTTCAAGCTCTTTAAGGTTACTTGCTAGCATATAAGCCGGAGTCGTAATAACTTTCGATTTTTCATCAACATGTGAGCCTGTAGATGTCACTTCAATATGATTGTGGCCTAACTCAGATTCCAAAATTTCGCAGATTTGCTTGTCATTACCAATAGTAAGCTCAATTGCATCAATGCACTTAGCAACAACCATAGGAGCAATACACATCGCAACAATGTATTTTGAATTACTATGAAATGCTTTAATTGTGTTTTTTATTTTTTCATCAACCGTATAACTAGGACCATCAAAAGCAAATGTAGACAGGTTCTTAGCCGCACCAAATCCACCAACAAAAATAACAGCATCATGCTCTTCAACATTTAGAAGAGAAAGGTCCTTAGTTGTACCTCTTGTTAGACGATTTGACTCCACTAATACATTTCTGCATTCTTCTGTAGGCTGCCCAGTTAAGTGGTTAATAACATGAGCTTGCTCAATGTCAGGAGCATATGTCTCATAATTCAATCCATTTTTTTCTAAAGATAGAAACGTCATTACGGCTTCGTGAATTTCAGAACCATCGAAAACACCAGAACCAGAAAGAATAATTGCTACTTTTTTTGTCATTATTGGATACTCAATTTCTAATGTAAATAGAGTTGATACCATACTATTTCAATCTTTATACGTCATTGGAGTTTTAGGCTATTAAGTTAGCAATGTTAACTCGATCACACATAATAAATATTAATAATTATTTTTAAAAATTTAATACGCCCACTAATAATGACCTATCACATATAAAGAAAGGCATCACCCTAAAAAATTAAACATTATAAAAAAAACGTTTAGAATTTATTTTAGGAAGAAACGTTATTTTATATGGCAGTTCGATTTAAATTAATTTATTAAACATATGGTTTAACTCAAACCCTATTGCACTTGGTAACTCCCTAAAGAGCTGCCGCCTGTGACCTCCACTTGAGCGTTCTGTGTGACTTCATCCACTACTCGTCTAATCACGCTTCCCAAACGAAAGATAAAACCAATAAAATCAGCCTCTTATTAAAACGTAGCATTAATATCGATAACACTTGGCATTTGATTTTTTAGTTACCTGCCACCTGGTTTATTGAAACAGCAATACCATAATTCCATCAACAGCCACACTTTTCACTTGAGTGTTGAATACAGACTCAAGTTGCTTTGGAGTCAGTACTTCTGCCGCGGTACCAGAAGCTTGTAAAACGCCTTTGTCGAGCAGTAGCACTTGGTCGGCGTGTCTTAGGGTTCGGTTAAGGTCGTGGTTTGCCATGATTACGGCGATACCCTTTTGCGCCACTCTTTCAATGAGCTTATAAAGTAACGCCTCTTGCGCAATATCTAACGGTGCCGCGGGTTCATCTAAGATCAGTAACTTCGCATATGGGTTAAGTGTTGGCCAAACTTGTAAGCACATGCCCGCCAATCGAACCCGCTGCCACTCACCACCTGACAAAGCTTGGATTGAGCGATGAAGCTTATCCGCTATGTCGAGCATCTGAGTTATCTCTTCCAAGGCTGAATTGATTTCGGTATCAAGCCCCTGTGATGAGTTTGGTAGCGATAATGCCAGGTATTGGAAAACTTCTAAATTGAAAGCCGGTCTTGCACTCTGACACAAGTACGCACGGTGCAATGATAAGTCTTGTAACGATAAGTCAGATAGGTCTTTCTCATCGAGCTTGATATCACCTTTATAGCTCTCACCAATACCCGAAATGGCTTCCAGCAAAGTACTCTTCCCACTGCCATTAGGCCCAATAACATGAGTCACTTGGCCCGGTTTGAGCTCAAATGATAGGGGTAACAAACGAGCGCCGACGCTCAGGCTCTTAATTTGAATCATGGTTTTTAATTAACATCCAAATGAAGATAGGCGCACCGATACTTGTGGTCATCACTCCCAAAGGTAATTCTGCAGAATCGAGTAAAGTTCGTGCGCAAACATCAGCAAACACCAGCAACGCAGCCCCCGCAACGGCAGACAAAGGCAGTAGATATTTATTATCGGTACCAATTGCTAAACGCAGTAAGTGTGGCACAACCAAGCCAACAAAGCTGATTACACCACCCAGCGCCACTGCACAGCCTACCAAGATGGATACTGCGAAGATTAAGCGCCAACGTAACTTAGGTACGTTCACACCCAGTTGCGCCGCATGGGTCTCACCAATCATCAGTTTGTCGAGCTTACTGCCTTGCAGACACAACCAGATAATCACAGGGATCATCACTAATGTCAGCGAGTGTTGATACCAAGTCACGCCGCCTAAGCTACCCATTAGCCAGTACATCAACAGACGAAGGCTCATGTCATCACTAAAATAGAATGCCCATGTCACCATCGCTCCAGAAAGAATACCTAATGCGACACCCACCAACAGCAGCTTGGTCGTGGTAAGCCGCATTGCTTTTACCATGCTCACCAGAATCACTGTGAAACAGAGTGACCCCAACACCGCTGCGGCCATGAAGAGCTCTGGGGTAGGAGCAAACGGTAAGAAGAACAACACAATCACCATGGCGAGGCTTGCACCACCAGAAATGCCGAGCACACCCGGTTCTGCTAATACATTACCTAATAAGACTTGTAAGCTTGCGCCAGATACAGCTAGCCCTGCCCCGATGGCAATAGCCGCTAGTAATCGAGGTAAGCGTAAATCAATCAGTAGTTTTTGTTCTAATGAGGAAAAGGTTCCCAGAGGGGAAATGAAGAGATCGCCAACCATTAGGTAAATAGCACTCAGCGCGATTAGCAGTGCTGCCATCAGATAAATGGCTCGCATCCATTTACGCTGTTTTTGGTGAAGAAGTTGTTGGAAATCCATATCAAGCTACTTTGAAATTGTTCGCGTAACCTTACCTGTATCCCCAAATAAACTCAAGATTCACACCGTAATGTGAACCTTGATATTTCAACCAGTTGAGCGGTTATTCAACGAACCGTCATCGCTTTTACTGATTAATCGTAAACCAACTGGCCATGGTCGAATCGCGTTTCCACTTCACACACCATTAAAGCTGCTCGTTGACCGATAGCGACATTGCGATTAGGGAACACCACCGCTTCGTTTTCGTTCTTCGCCATCAATGGCTTGTCACCATCATGACCAAAGACTTCACCATGCTTGAATGCAGTAAAGTTCTCTACAGAGTCTGAGAACATGAAGTCGAAATCATCATGTAAACGAACAATAGTACGGCTCACTCGATAAGTAATGGTTGGCTTAGGCAGATGCTCTGGCTCTACTTCCGCGATTAAATTACGCATAGCTAAATCAAAAGCGGTTAGCTTATCCAGCTGGTTCTCACCAATTCTTGCAACCTGCCCAAGTTCCATAGTCAGAGCTTGCGCTTCAAAGTTTTCTGCACTATACCAACTGAAAGTGCTGGTTGGCGCGTTTGACAGCAACACGGCTTCAACGTGAGCACTGTTGATAAAGTCGAATAACTCTTTGCTACGTACTTCGTGGCGAACCTTAGGGCTCACTGCAAATGAATAATGCTTAGATAAACGGATTGCACAGTGTAGATCTAAGTGCCAACGAGTTGCTGGCTTGGTTTCTTTGTAAAACTCTGTCACCAGAAACTTTAAGTTCTGGGCGATATCCACTTCTCGATTACTTTCGTACTGTTTGTCATCAAACAGACGATTCATATTCACATCAAGAAAACGGGTATGCGCGTTAGTTGCTTCTGGGTGAGCTATGATGAACAAGCATCTAGCGTTCACGGCCTGAAAGCCTGTTTCAATATCTTCAACGAGCTTATCAATCAGCTCCATTGGTGACGTTTCATCGCCATGTACACCGCTTGAAAAGATGATGTTCTTGGTTTCAGAATTGTAATCCGCGGGAATGACTTCCAATACACCACGTTGATGAAGCTTAATTTGAACACCGTTACTCAAAACGGTCTGTCCTGCAAACACTTCTTGCTCAAGATCTAGGCTGTCAAAAAGAAATGATTGGCGAAATAGGGTCTTCGTCATGCGCTACTCCTTAATTGCACGGCCGTATGTTAATAAATTGTACATAGAAATTGTGTTGCTAGGATCGCACTTATCAATAGAAACTCCGTTATCACTCACAAATACTACCCATATATATTTCCTGCTTATTAACAAACCGAGGCCTGTGCCAAATAACTTTCTCATTTAAAGCGACTTTTCGTTACTTCAGGTTAGTTCAGCAAGATAAGAGCCACGTAAGCTAACACGACTCTGACCTACCATGAACAGATTAAGACCAATTAATCTTCCTGATTGAGCAATCTCTCAAATTCATCGATTTGAACTCTGACCATGTCGATACTTTGTTGCCAGAAATCGGCTTTAGTCAGGTCCATTCCAAGGTGTTTTTGAACCACTTCTTCCGCCATCATGCTGCCCGTATCACGCAACAAAGACACGTAGTCGCCATAGAACTGTTCGCCCTTAGCATCACGTTGAGCGTATACGCCTTTACTGAACAGGTAGCCAAATAGGTATGGGTAGTTGTAGAAACTCACCTGAGAGATGCTGAAGTGTAATTTGCTCGCCCAGAAGTAAGGGTCGGCCTCAGTCATTGCATCGCCGTACCACTCTTTCCAAGTGCTCTCCATCAGGTCACACAGTTGTTGAGCCGTCAGTTCACCTTTTTCACGCTGCTCATAGAACGCTTTTTCAAACTCAAAACGTACTGGGATATTTATCATCAAAGCTAACGAAGAAGAGAGTTCTTCCCATAGCATTTCTAGTTTCTCATTGCGTGTTTGTGCTTGTTTAAGTAAGAAATCGCGCACGATGTTTTCAGCAAAGATAGACGCCGTTTCAGCGAGCGTCATTGGGTAACGTGTCTTACACAACGGCATATCTTTCATAACCCAGTTGTGGAACGCATGGCCAAGCTCGTGTGCCAGTGTCATTAAATCAGAGCGGCTACCACTCCATGTCATAAACACCAGTGGTGTACGTGTTGCAGCAAACTTTGTGCAGTACGCGCCTAAGCGTTTGTTGGCCGATGGTGCAGCATCAATCCAACCATTCTCAACCATCAAAGCGACAAAATCAGCCATCTCTGGATTCACTTCAGCAAAAGCAGTTTTGATCACCTCAATCGCTTCGTCAAAAGGGTAAGCCTTAGATTCAGCGTCACCCAGTGGCGGCATTGCTGCTAAATGGTTCCAAGGCTTCATTTCATCTAAGCCGTGGACTCTTGCCATTAGCAGACCCGCTTTCTGACCCACTTCGCGATTCGCTTTAGCGACAGACATCATAGTGTCTAACGTTTCTGGCTCGATGCGACTGCTATGCAAGCTAGGATCTAAGAAATGTACATCGCTGATTTTCGAACGCTTTTTATTTTCAGTCAGACGCCAGCCTGCCAGCGCATTTAAGATCGAAGCAAATGACTCTTGGTGAGTCTTCATTGTCCCCTGAACAGCGCGCCATGCTGGTTCTTGTTTGTCGAATTCACTGCCATACAGCAAGCTCGCGGCTTGCGAGAAACCAAGTGCTTCTTCTTCACCATCAAGTTTTAGCGATAGTTTCAAAGAACCGGTTAGGTTGTCATACAAACGCCCCCATGCATCACGACCATCAACTTTCATCGCTGCTAATAACTGCTCTTCTGCAACGCTGAGTCGACTGCTGGCTAATTTACGTGAGCTTTCAATCGCAAAGCGCTGGCCTGCAACATCTGCGCTTTCATGTTCTAAAACAGCATCAATAAACTCAGGTTCTGCGTGAATCAAAGTGTCTTCGTATGGGCTAAATGCTTGTGACATTTCAGAGTTCAGCTTTGCAACACGGCCAAGCAACGCTTTTGCTTCTGTGTGTGTTGCATCCACTGACGCGTGGCAATTAGCGAAGGTATTGATAGTGCTAAGTAATGTACCAGCCGCTTCTGAAGTTTGAATAGCATTTTGCATCGCCAAAATAATGTGGCGCTTTTCAACATGTAGATGTAACAGGTCAATACACTGTTGAATCAGTTCAATGTCCTGTTCAATTTTTGCATCATCAAGACCGTGGTAAGCAATGCTTAAATCCCAACTAGGTGTTGTCATGACTAAATTCCTTTCACGTAGGTAGTAGTACCAATCTGGTACAGCAGTTATGAATACCGCCTTTTACTTCTATCTTTATTTCTATTTATAAGTTTCAATTTGTTGTTTGTTATAACTGTGCTTTGGCACTCAGAGTACGGGCAGCCCTATCGCTTTAACACTGATAAAGCTTTGCGCGAACTGAGCAACTTGAATATGTGTTATCGACGCATTCTCGATCGACAACTTTGAGTACAAACTCGGATTTTTCCAATCAATATCAAGGCAATGCGCCAATAACATTCGTATTACGCCACCATGAGTAACCAACAATAGATTGTCACTTGAAACGTTCAAAACTTGCGACCAAGCTTGAGTGACTCTTTCGTGGAAGAACTGTAAACTTTCTGCACCACTCAGCCTATGGTTCGATGGGTCTTGCCAAAAGGTGTCGAGCATTGCCCACTTGTCTTTGAGCTCATCAAATGCGATACCATCCACTTCGCCAAAGTTCATTTCTTGAAATTCAGGAGCAACAGATAAAGGCACAGATATGCGCTCCGCGTACAAGTGAGCTAAATCGCTGCAACGCTTCAACGGTGAAGTGATGACCGCATCAACCGCTATCCCCTGATGTACCAGAGCGTGACAAATCTGCTGTTGAAGCTCCGGATTTACCAAGACGTCAGAGACACCGTTTAGCGCAGCCTTCCCTTCCACTTTGCCATGTCTAAGCAAATAGATGTTTTTAGTGGTTCCATTGACCATATCAGTAACCTAGCCTTGGGCGTTGATAGAGTGATTTGAAGGCTTTAGATGCAGTGGCAACCCCGCGGCTATCAGAGTGACATGTTCTACAACACGAGCAAGTGCTTGGTTCATGCGACCCGCATTATCAACAAATAAGCGCGATACTTTCCCTAGAGGAACACCCCCTAAACCTACCTCGTTCGATACCATGATGATCTGTGCCGGGCTTCGCTTTACGCTTGCAACCAAGGATTCAATCGCGGCCTCGACCTGGGCATTAGTTGCATCTTCACCCAGTTCGAAGATGACGTTATTGAGCCATAGTGTTAAACAATCAACCAGTACCACATCGTCTTGCTTAAATGATTGCAGTTTAGCGGCTAATTCGACAGGTACTTCATGTTTTATCCACTGTATACCACGGCGGTCTCTATGATGAGCGATTCGATCACGCATTTCAGCGTCTAGATAAGTGGCGGTCGCTATGTAATGCAAACGACCATTTAAACATACTGCGTACGCAAATAATTCTTGTTGTTCTGCAAAACTCGACTTACCCGAGCGCGCGCCACCTAAAACAAGATGTCGATGACTCTGATACGCTTGATTATTCGTTGTCATGTATGACCTCTACCACCGTGAATTGGTTACATAAAGCCATTATAAAAAGCCGCAGCAAACACGATGTAAATCAGTAGTTCCATTAACTGTTGAGCAGCGCCCAAGCAGTCTCCTGTGAAGCCACCAATTCGCGCGATGAGCCACTTTTTGAACCCTAACCTGAACACGTAAGCGATGAGTGCCAATACAAACGTAAACACCAAACCAAACCACAAGCTCGGCAACAAACCAATCAGCATAAGAAAAACAAGTTCGCCTTTAGTTTGCTTATTGGCTAGAGGCTTGCTCTTACTAGTATCCAAGTCGCTGACATAAGGCATGTCGTAAATAAGGGATGCCGCAATCGCACGACTAAAGGTGTAGCCGGTTACAATGACCATGAACAATCCGGCCATACTGACCAGCTCATTCAAAAGCACCCACTTACCTAGCAACGCCATGATCAGAGCAGAAGCACCATATGTACCAATTCGGCTATCTTTCATGATGGTCAAACGACGTTCCAATGTCATGCCGCCACCAATGCCATCCGCCATATCGGTAAGGCCATCTTCATGGAAAGCGCCAGTGAGCATCAAGCTGAAGCTCATCATAAAAAAGATGGCAATGGCACTCTGTAGTAAAACATCAAGCAATAAAAATACGCCACCACACAACACACCGAGGAGTAAGCCAACAGTAGAGAAGTAACGACCAGAGCGGTTCATGCGCTCTTCTGAATAGGGTGTATTCTTTGGAATCGGCAAACGAGAAAAGAAACCCATGGCTAAAGAAAACAGTTCCCATTGATAAGCTGCGCGATCTTTTAACGATCTTTGTGGTGTATCACTCATTAAACCGTGACTCCAGCGCTCTCAAAACTCGCCATATTGTTGTAAAACTCTGCCGCCGCTCGAAGGATTGGCATCGCCAGTGCTGCGCCAGTCCCCTCACCTAGCCTTAAACCAAGGTCGAGCAACGGCTCAGCATCGAGCAGCTCTAGTAAAATTTTGTGCCCTGACTCTTCAGAGCGATGCGCAAAGATCATGTAGTCGCGGCAGTTCGTCTCAATCAAGGTCGCAGCATACGCCGCAACTGACACAATAAAGCCATCGACCAACACTGGCGTTCTGTTGTGGTAAGCACCAAGGAAAGCACCCACCATTTGCACGATCTCGTAACCACCGACTTGAGCTAAAATCGATTTAGGATCGAGTCCTTTACAACGAGCAACACCTTGTTCAACCAGCGCCACTTTACGTGCGAGTTGTTCGTAATTAATACCTGTACCTAAACCAACACACTCTGCCGCAGTTCGCTTTGCTAGGGCGCTTAAAATCGCTGACGCGCTGCTGGTATTGCCGATACCCATCTCACCAAACATGATGATATTGGTGCCATTCGAAATGGTTCTAGACACAAGATCTGCGCCCAGTTCAATCCCACGTTCTACCGTTTCTAAACTCATTGCGGCTTCGTTGGCAAAGTTATTGGTGCGTGTACCCAAACGTTGTGACACTAGCATTGATGAATCAGCTTCAACGGGCAATAAGATGCCCGTGTCGACTACCGTAATGTCGATATTGTTCACTGCACAGAAACAGTTGATCGCCGCACCACCATTTAGGAAATTCAAGACCATCTGTTGCGTGACAGCACTTGGCGCAATACTCACACCTTCGTCAGCGATCCCATGATCGCCTGCGAATATAATGATGCTCGGCTTGTTCAATTCGATATGCTCGGCCGCCGACTCTTGTCCTTGGCTCTGAATTAATGCTAATTGAAAGGCAGTTTTTTCAAGTAAACCCAATGCCCCAAGCGGCTTAGTTTTTTGATCAATACGGTGTTGGATTTGCTGTGAGTATTTGGTATCAAACATAAAATTATTGGTACTTAGGTTACAGAATGGGGTTTAGCGTTATTATCCGGTTGAAGCTCAATTGAATAACGCTTACTTAGGACGAGTCACAGAGAACACGTTGGATAGCGTGGCGTATTCACCACCACCTAGTCGAGATAAAGGATCCAGTGCGAGCGCATCTATCTCCAGGCGGTCGCTCTCTTTATCGATCACCTCTTCAGCTATATATACCTGCTCAATCTGCGCAAATATAAGGCTTTGTGGCACTTCACCCACCTCTTTGACCTCGTAGAGTGTGCAACCAAAAGCCACAGCGCACTGCTTCACTCTCGGTAAAGAAAAACCCTCAAATTCAACTAATTCAATGTTATTCGCTGTTACTTCTGACTCATTATGCTCAAGGGTAGCGGCCGTAGCGGTCATCACTTCAGCTGAACTCGACGATGCAATATGTATAACTAGCTTACCCGTCTCATGGGCATTTCGAGTGGTATCTTTAATTTCTCCCGATGGTTTCTTCCCGATCGATAACATCAGCAGTGGCGGATTACTTGAAACAGGCGTGAAATAAGAGAAAGGCGCTAAATTGTATTCTTGGTCCGCGGATTCCGTTAATGCCCACGCTATAGGACGAGGGACAACTGTTTGCGTCATTAGGTGATAGATCTGAGTAGGGGCAAGAGTATCAAGCTTGAGGTTCATAGCACATCCTTGGTCTATGGAGATTTCAGCTCAGTGTACGTGTTAAGTAAGGTTGTATCTATAGTTATGTCAAAGAAAGTACAGTAGTGCACTTTATATAAGCAATTCAAAACTACTTTACTCAAATTGAGAATCAAAAAGACAGCCTGCTTGAGTACCTAGATCGTTGAGGTGAAAAATCAACGACTTACGTTTTGGCTCCCTATGTGCTATAACTAAAAGGCTTGTTAATCTCTCTATTGATAAGTCGCCACACGGCGAACACCCACTTTATGAACTATGAAATGCAACACCTAGAAACATAACAGGCAGAAAAAAGTAACATCCAGAAAATTGATTTAGGAGGTACGATGATTCCAAATTCAAATATAAGAAAACCAAATAAATCAGGAAAGAAAGCTAGCAAAAAAGTAAGGAAAATCCCACTTTCCTTCACCTAAACGTTGAGAAGCAACTAAAAAGCCCGTCGTACAACGGGCTTTGTTATGTTTGGAGATCAGTCTAAAATCTTTATAAGCCCGTATCCGTCAGCCAAAAATACAGTTTAAACTGAAACAGTGACTTACATAAAAGTTAGGGATAGTTATGAGCATTTCTGGAGATAAGACATCAATCATAGTGGCTGGTGCTACCGGGCTAATTGGTCGTGATGTGATGAACCTACTTATCAATGAGCCTGCAATAGAGAACATTTACGCTTTGTCCCGAAGAGCGCTCGATTTACAGTTCCACTCAAAAAAACTCCACACGCTGATTCACAGTGATCTGCAAGTCACCAGTTGGGACGAAACCAAAACCGTGCCCAGCCTCGGGGTCATTTGCTTAGGCACCACCAAGAAAAAGGCAGGCTCGAAAGAAGCATTACGAAAGGTCGATGTTGAGCTTGTCATTCAAGTGGCACAATCGATGAAGTTCTTGGGAGTGCAACGAGTCGCGGTCGTATCAAGTTACGGTGCATCCGTCGATTCCTATTCACACTACCTCAAATGCAAAGGTCAAATGGAGCAGAACTTAAAGCGCATCAGCTTCAA
The DNA here is from genome assembly GCF_054968605.1 of Pseudoalteromonas sp. G5_S1_14_S5. Taxonomy (NCBI): domain Bacteria; kingdom Pseudomonadati; phylum Pseudomonadota; class Gammaproteobacteria; order Alteromonadales; family Pseudoalteromonadaceae; genus Pseudoalteromonas; species Pseudoalteromonas sp. G5_S1_14_S5. Next base: position 31,664 of record NZ_JBQKUM010000028.1, read on the forward strand.
GCAACTGTTCATTGCACGCCCCGGACCATTAGTTGGCGAGCGAGAAGAACCAAGAGCCGATGAAAAATTGCTACAAAGCGTGTTTCCCCTTCTATCACCTTTTATGTTTGGGAAATTCAAAAACCTACGTCCTATCCAGTCGAAAGATGTCGCTCAGGCCATGTTGTTCCGATTGTTCGAAAATAATTTCCAAAATATCGAAATTTACTCATCCAATGACATGCTCAATTTATTGGCAAAATATCGCTAAAAAGCTCACCTATTCACCATAGTGTTGAATATCTACTCATACCATTCAGCGAATATTACCTATTGTTCTATTTAATTACTTTTCCTTATTTTACGTTTTGTTACAGGTCGCTACTGTAGCTAACAGTATTTGCGCCCATATATCTAAGCGCCCTATCGATTTAACGAAATTCATAAGGAAAACAAATGTCATTTTCAGCTATCGCTGCCTTAGCGGTATTCACTGGTATCCTCTTCTTTCTCTACGGACAGCAGAAAAAAGAAAACATGTTATCGCGCTTAGTTCTATTAGGTTTAGTTTTCGGTAGTGCTTTTGGTCTTGGCCTTCAGTTGCTATTTGGTGAGGGTAACCCTGTAATCAAAGAAACACTAGACTGGGTAAACATTGTTGGTCGTGGTTACGTTGGCCTACTGAAAATGGTGATCATGCCATTAGTATTGATTTCAATGATTGCTGCGGTAGTGAAACTTGAGAAAGACGGTTCACTGGGCAAGATTTCTGGCATCACGATTTCTGTATTGCTGGCGACAACGGCAATCTCTGCGATTGTCGGTATCGTTGTGACTCAAGCATTTGGCCTATCTGCTGAAGGGTTAACAGAAGGTGCTCGCGAAACAGCGCGTATCGCAACATTAGAAAGCCGCATTGGTACTGTTGCGGATCTAACGATCCCACAAATGCTGGTTAGCTTCATCCCAACCAACCCATTTGCAGACCTAACCGGTGCTCGCTCTACATCTATCATAGCGGTTGTGATCTTTGGTGTGCTAACGGGTATTGCAGCTCGCAAAGTAATGGCAGAGAAAGAAGAGCTAGAATCACCAATTCGTACGTTCGTTGAAGCGGCTCAATCTATCGTGATGCGCTTAGTTAAGATGATCATGGCACTAACACCATATGGCATCGCAGCGTTAATGGCGAAAGTAGTAGCAACATCAAGCGCTTCTGACATTCTAAGCCTACTAGGTTTCATCGTGGCTTCTTACGTAGCAATTCTACTGATGTTCGTCGTTCACGGTGTGTTGGTTTCTTTTGTTGGCGTAAACCCGAAAGAGTACTTCCAAAAAATCTGGCCTGTTCTAACGTTCGCTTTCACTTCGCGTAGTTCTGCAGCAACGATTCCACTGAATGTTGAAGCTCAAATCACGAAGCTAAACGTGCCACCAGCAATTGCTAACCTATCAGCCTCTTTCGGTGCGACAATTGGTCAAAACGGTTGTGCTGGTATCTACCCTGCAATGCTAGCAGTGATGGTTGCACCTACGGTTGGCATCGACCCGATGGACATCAACTTCATTCTGTCTCTGATTGCAATCATTACAGTGAGCTCTTTCGGTATTGCAGGTGTAGGTGGTGGTGCAACGTTCGCAGCACTTATCGTACTGCCAGCGATGGGCCTTCCAGTAACTATCGCAGCACTGCTTATCTCGATCGAACCACTTATCGACATGGCTCGTACAGCGCTTAACGTATCTGGTGCAATGACAGCCGGTACAATTACAAGTCGCTTGTTAGGTAAGAAAGACAAGCAACAAGATTTGGAACAAGCGAACGCTTAATTCTGACTCATACAACTCATCAAACAAAAAACCGATGCCCGTACATCGGTTTTTTGTTATCTATTTGGTGTCGGAGTTGCTTTTTGAATGTTGAGCGTGCATTTGTTTACAATACAATGGGTTATCTAGAATAACTTTATAAAAATGGTATATGATGCAACACTTAAAACATGATGTTTAACCATAGCAAAAGTTCGATAACAGGATTCCAATGAGCTTCATTATACTTTTACTTCTCCTATTATTCGTTTTCGTGGCTCGTGTACTTCAGTGGCGAAAAACCTCTTATTTTCTTTCCTTTATTCTTTTACCGTCATTTTTTCTGATTGGTACAGGTTTAATTCCCCGTTATTTATTAGATGATCTGCAAGCAAATTACGAAAGTAAGCCAGATATACAATGGTCGGATAATAATGCAATTGTTCTTCTCGGTGCTGGCACTCAGTTTATTCAAAGCACACAAAGCTTCGAACCAACATTTTTCTCTTATGGGCGAATCAGTGAAACGGCAAGCCAATATAAAGATTGTGTAAAGTCGGACACTAAGTGCAAAGTAATCATCAGTGGGGGTGACGCACAAGGCAACGGCGTGACAGAAGCGGAAATTTACGAGCAACAATTGCTGAGACTTGGAGTGCCAAAATCTGACATAATCCGAGAGCCTAACAGCGTGAATACATGGAAAAATGCACAGCTAACCAGCGACCTGATGAAGCACCACCAATTCGACAACATTATTCTGGTTTCATCTGGCCTACATATTCGCCGCAGTGAACTCTATTTCAACCACTTTGGATTAGAGGTAATTCCGGTTAGGTCCGATTACATGGCTGCTCAGATATCGTGGCTTCCTTTGTGGTACAACTTTACTGTGACTGACTTCGCATTGCACGAGCAAATCGGTTTTGCAAGGTACAATATGTACAACTTTATGGGTTGGAACAGCAAACGTGAGAAGCCTGGTGAAGCATAACAGAGTACTCTATGGTTGCCGAAAACGCTCAGTAATCAAGTAGATGAAAATGCAGCGACGACCCTAGGTTTATCGCTGCGTTTTTTTATGCCTGTGATACTCTAAATTATAACTCTCTCCCTTCAATTTTTAGAATACTCAACACTAGTTACTTTCTAATCCAACCTATTTACTCATCAAAATAGAACATAAAAAGAAAAAGCTTTATCAAACGACGCTCGTCCAATCGTAAGGCTATGAAATATTTATGGATTTATTTTCAATTCATTTCAGTATTTTTACGTTCCTTTTATGTGACAGAGTACACGCCGCTAGGAGCCCTCGGCTTCGCACACATACAAAACAAAACTATAAATAGAATCTAATAAAAATAGCCAAACAATGGCCATTAGGAACTTATTCATGTTCAACGTCAGTAAAACTGTACTAATTAGCGCTGCCATATCGTTAATGCCTTATTCCGTTAACGCAAAGATCTACTCAGACCAAGTTGTGTTAGACAACCTTGGCGAGGATAGTTGTCGTCATGACTATCGCCCACTTACTTACTCAGAAGCACAAGAGCACAAAGCGGCTCTTGTCTCTCGTATGAACGTTTGGGATATCATCGGCCTTCGAGATGATTGGGTGATCATGGGCTCTGGCTACCACGGCCTTATTAAGCATGGAAAACCAAACGGTAAAACCTGGTGTTACCCTAATAAACCTGAAGCGGGCTTACCATACTATGAAGCACAAGCTATCCAGGAAAACAGTAACCTCGAAGTACAGAGAGCCTTAGTCAACGACAATGCGAATTTCGTTAGACCATTAGCATACCTAGCAAACAATCTTGGTTACGCATGGGTGGGCGGCGATAACGGACGCTATGTAGGTCAAGATATGGGTATCAATCAGATTCGCAATGGTTGGGAAATCAAAGGGAATAGTACTGGCAGCTGTTCAGGTGACCGTTGCAATGAGAAAACGACAATTACAGTTGATAACTTCTCCTACACACTTGATACCAATTCATTTTCGTACGGTAACGTTCAAGAAACAGAGCAAGAGCTGATCAACACTCTTTCCGCGTATGCAATCAACGAGACAGATCAGCCAAAGCAGATCATCGTCGATCTTCATTTCTTACAATCAACACAGTGGAACAAGACCAATCGTTTTGACCTAGCAGATGTTGTCTTGATGGACGAAGACTTTAACTGGCCTCAAGCAGGAAAAACGGATGTTCGAGTGGTGTTAAAAAAAGGCCAGCATTTCGCCGATACAAATAGTGGGCAGCGTTCTACGGCGAGTGACCTTCAAGCCGTCCTAACAGTACCCGCTAACTCTGTGCTTCCTTTTCAAGTTGAGTTCTTGCGATCAACGATTTCTTATCCTTATCGCATCAGAGCAAACATGGGTTACGATGTGAGCTTCACTGGCTTTCTCCGCTATAGCGGAAATGCTTTGGATTCACACCCGACCAACCGTCCTACAGTTTCACACACGTTCACCATGGGTACCAATAGCGATGAGCAAGCCAATATCCGTTACCAATGGGATCACCGTTATATTCCTGGTGAGATGAAATGGTGGGATTGGAGTTGGGCAATCAATGAATATGGCCTGAACAGCATGCAATATGCCGCAGGCGCGAGTGTTCGCCCGTTTTACTCTCATGTGTCTGGTCAGTTTTATGCCAAATCACAATACTCTGGGATGATCGATATCGGTGCTGAGCAATCTGTCGATTCATTTGATGTCTTGAGCGTATTAACTAACCACAAAACCTACCATGCTGATGATGTAACCGTCGTTACCGATTTCGCCCCTGACAAGCTAAATCGACTCGGTTATCACAATGCCCAGCTGATGATTACTCCAATACAACATTAAAAACACAGCAGTACCCCAACACTAAGCTCATCACTTGGGTGGTGAGCTTTTTTGCTACTTCAATCCCCAAAAGCCAAAGCACTTATTCAACAACCATTCTAGGCAGTTTCCCTCTGTCGTCCGTGAACAGTGTTCGAGAAATACTTTTAATCCTAACCACCCAAAAAGCCAATATATAACTATGACCAAGAAAATCCATTTATGGCGGCTCGCTGCCATTGTCTATAGCCCCTTATCCGTTGCATTTTGTCTTAGTGACGGTGTCCAAGATACTCAATCATTAGATGCAATTAACCAGAATCGTATTACGTCCTGGGCTCGAAACGAAGTGTATTCAGAGCCACAGTTTGGCATTGCACTTGGCGAACTCGAGCACAGTGCTCATACGAACTCTTTTTCTGCCGCTTGGCCACAAACAGAGCAAGTGCTCGCGAGCGTACCGCAAACTTTTGAAAGTCCACTAAGCGAGCAGAGTCTATTCAACCGCCTCGGTAAAGCGGGCTCTTCTACGTTGGAAGTTTTAGGGCCTGTTGGAGATGCGGTTGCAGTGGGCTTTTGGCTCGACAATATAGTGAGTACATTCGCTCAGGAATCCTCTACCCGCCTTGATAAAGCCGCGTCTGTTTTTTCCATCGTTCCACTTGTGGGTGATGAGTTAAACCTATTGTCGAGTGATATCAAGTACTTCGCAGCCAAACAGAAAATTAAAGAGTTTGAGCAACAAACACACTACGTATTCGCTCACCATTCCTCAGAGTTTTCTCGCTTTCACCACAAAAAAGAAGACGCCATTACACTGATTAACAAATATGACAATCATGTAAAGCAGAGTGCTTCTATGTATGTCGACCACCTACTTCTACAAGCCGATACCGAATATCGCCGGCTCGCTTCTGCATACGATAGACAACTATCTAAGCAGATGGCACGGATCGACCTAGAGCTTTTGAAATCCCTGGGCTATGTTTCTATTAATGCGAATTTACACCAACCTTTATGCCAAGGTTCATATACCTCCCCGAGTGAGCTCGAAAACTGCATCACACATCAAGGACCAGTTCGAATTGGTAACCTCATTAACAAGCTAAACGCACCCGAATATCACGAACTTGCTTTAAAAATACACACCAAGAAAACGGAACTGGTCGGGATTGCTTTTCGTCAGCTGGAAAAACACCGACAAAGTTTAATCAGCCAAGTAAGCAACAGAGCGAAACCACACATCACTGCAATGATCAATCAAAGCACACTCAACCGGGTTACCTTGGAGTTTCAAGCAAGACAAAGTGGCTTAAGAGAATATGCAAAAGAAATGTGGGATCTCGATTACCTCAGTGAGGAACAACTCAAAACCGCGACTGTAGAAATACGGCCCGCAAGAACTTGCTGGGGCATTCCTTCCGTTGCTCCTGGAGGAATCCAAGCTTCTATCGATACATGTAAAGATTCGGGCGCTCTATACGATACTTATCACCCTAAAAAAGACCCTGAGCTCTCAAGCGTATTGATGAAAAGAGTCGAGTTCAATGTCGACCAATATATAGCATCGAAAATAACCTCTGGCTGGCCTGCAGACTTGTTTAGAACTCAACTCATTAATACCGCTAGCGCTTACATATCTGGCCAACTTTCTAATCAGATATTTGAGCAACAACTATCACTCCTCTCAAACTTGGAGACTCTGAGTTATCAAACAACATTAACGGATTACCTCAACAACAAAGGACTCGATAGCTCTAAACTGGAGAATCGTACTAGTTGGTACCAGATCAGTCGTTGGTATGAACTGCTGCTAACCGAGCGCCCGACAGGTGGAGTGTTAAGCCAGCTCAACCAATATGAGATATTTAAAAGTTTTATACAGCCTCAGTTTGAGCGTGCGATATCACTGTCATATATCCGATCCCTCAATTATTCGCTCCCGTATCCAAGTGTTTATGCTGCTCAAAATCTAAGATTCTTCGCTCCTCAAATGGCGGACATTTTAGACGAGGTGCTGGCTAAACCGGCAGCTCATGTTGAACGAAACATGCAGCAAGCGATCGATAAAATCTCAGAAATGGCAATGCAGACAACCAGTGCTAATGAACTTCAATATTTATTAGGTGACCTGTCTCTTTATCTGCAAATCGCACAACATCAGCAGTCTGAAGCCAACACTTCACTGGGCAGTACTCATCAACATCAACTGTTCAACAGCACGCTATCACCTCTGCATCTGAGCTATCTATCACAAGATCATCAAACCACCATCGCGTTTCAAGTTGGAGGAATCTCAACTCACCCGCTTTGGTCACACCTAGCTGATATCAAGAGCCCGTTAAGCCAAGGTGATATTCAAACGGCAGTAACACAACTAGGAGCCATCGTTAAGGAGGATGACTTAACTATGCTTCCACACATCAACCATATGCTGCTTATAGAGCTAGAAGATTGGATTGAAATCCAACTGGCATTAGAGGAATAAGTTTATGAAACATAAAATTACACGAGCCTTCTTGGCCTTGTTACTGCTCATTCATTCAAGCCATACATTTGCAGGAAAAGGATCTGAATTTGGACTCTTTTATGATGCTCCAGACGGCGTAAAAGTCATCGAAGGATACAATTCTGCGGCTTATGGAAACCTTTATCGCATGTCGAGAAATCTATACGTGCAAACCAAGAGTGACGCCTACCTTGCAGACATGAGCGTGTTGATTCGCAACCTGCAACTATCGCCAACAGGGCGTGAGATTTTGCGACAAGTTGCTACCTACGAACCAGTAAATGCACCCGATGATGCTGTTGCACCGTTAATTGAACATACTGTCGGAGTCGATCAATCAAAGGCTACTGTTGTCACTGTGATCAGAGAACCGGAAGGTCCAGGCCGACTATTCGAGACAGTGCCTTCGATATTCGAAGACCAGCAAAAGGCTTCATTGGCATGGCAACGACAATTTAATGGCAAAGGTGTATCGAATACGATTCTCTTCTCCACCACTGAGATGGTTAACATTCCAGGGAAGAACACACCATTTGATCAAACTGTTGCTTTAGGGCATGAGCTTATTCACGCTCGTGACTTTGCTTCCGGCGCTGTTCCGCAAGGCAATACACCACAATCTCATCGACATCCCGACACTAACCAAATCACAGAATATGTCATTCCGAATTATGAGTACCAAACGACAGGAATTACACACTACAACAACGCTGAAAACGGGCGAGATCCTGTCACGGAAATCAGTAGTGCCAGACAATCAATGATCAACCTTCGCGAAGAGATGTATTTCCATTGGAAAGCACTGGGACAAGAGAAGGCGAAGGCGTATTTAAAAAATGAAAAAGTAGTGAGCGAATTTCATTTGGCTGATGAGCTAGGAAAAGAGAAACGCAATACCTATTGGCCGAAAGAGCACTACAACTATCAACCCTATACTCTTGAAACTAGACCATCAGCAACACCTCAGCATGCCCCTAAATGGGATACTGTAGAAGGAAAGCAAGCTCATATTGAAGTTAAACAAGCGCTCCAACAATCATTAAGTGAAGGGAATAACCCTGCGATTGTTATCGTTGATGCAACCGAACAGCGCCTTTCTCAAAGCCTACAAAACTCGCCAGCGCTCACACGAAGAGGACTTAGTAACCAGAGTTCCATTTTGAAGTACGCAGCACAGAACGACATCAAAGTGGTCAACCTATACAGTGCCGCGAACGAAACGCCTTTGAGTTCGCTAAAAAAACGGAAAAAGAATCTGTTATACCGAGCTATTTCAGGTAAAAAAACAGAAGAGACGCAAGGTTACCGGGATGTTCAGTACAACGAAGGCAACCAAACAGCCCTAGCTTCAGCACTGGAAGACAACGACGAAGTGTTAGTTATGGCCTACTCTGACGGCAAAGTAACAACAAACGTTATCGACAGCCTTTCAGAAAACATGCAAAAACAAGTGGTGGTATCGCGATACGCTAACTTGGATTACCAACCATCAAACCTTAGCGCAGAAGAAAGCACGGCATGGAAAGCGCTGGGTAGAAAAGAAAATGTGAGAATGCTTGGAGGTGGTAGCCGCTTTCGCTTCAATATATGTAGTATCCAGTAAAAAGGCTCAAAAAGCCAGATGCGACCAGCTAAACGTCATATACAACTGACCCTTTGTTAGTGGCTAACCGCTATTTCAAAGCGCCGATTTATGACAAACAAACTTGTTACATGACTTAAAAATGCAATCACAACGACACAAAAGTTTGAGTTAATGAAGCCGGCTAAAGACAGAGATCCCTAACAGGAGGAGCTATGAAATACTGTCGATGTTGCTCAACAGAGTTAATTGAACGAGACGATATACATATTTGTCCACGTAACGAAATTGGTGACTGTTATTTTGATGGTTATGAGCAATCTCATATTGAATATCACCAGCTCAACGACTACCCATTAGATTCAGCGTTCGATATCACAGAGGTTATCGCTGACTAGCTCTAATAACGTTGAGAAACAGAGTTTGTCCCGCTATCAAATCGTTTGGGCTTAAGTTTGTATTCACCAAAATTAAAAGCCCTGATGTTATCATCAGGGCTTTTTTTGTCTTTCAGCGCCATCAACATGCAGCGAATCAAGTAGCGGCTAACTTGGTGCTACCACATTAGATCATCAGGGATCACGAAGTCTTTGTACGGATCATCCTCGTCCACTTCATCAGTGCTTGCTGTTTGAGTATCAACGATTGACTCCTCATCACGCATCGCAATTTTGTTTGCTACCGCTGTTGGAATCACAACATAGCTTTCACCCTGACGTGCAATACTCAAGATACCTTTACTCAATTGCTTTTGAGTCAGCTCTTCAACGTATAGGTATTTAACCAAAGTGCCATCGGTGAAGTTATATTTGATCTCACCATTTTTTAGGTCGATCTTGTTCATGTCGATCAGCTGCTTCACTTGAGCTTTGATCTCTTTGCTCAACTGCTTTTCTTTCAGCTGTTGGTTTAGCTCTTTATCTTTCGCTTGCTGCGCCAGTCTGTTCTCTTCTGCTGCCGCTTTTGCTTCACGAGCTTGAACACGAGACTTTTTAGAGCCTTTCTTCGCCTTCTTTAATTTTTTCTCATTTACCAAGCCAGCTTTAAGCATCTGCTCTTGGAGTGTTAACTTTGCCATGACTTTCCCAGTTCAGGATTAAAAACAGCACTATCATACCTGTTTTTGCACTTTCTGTTTACTGAACAAATAGAAATTGCGGATCAATTATTAGATTTATTTAAGTCACTCTAGATAAATCGTCGTGTCGCTTTGCGTTAATCGCACTTCACACTTTGAACAATATAACCGGTTAGGTTTTCACTGCCTCAAACTGGGAGGTAGTTAGGAATATGCCCCCTGCCGATACTTAATTACTGTCTATTCCACGCGCACGTAACACTTATCATTCCATTAAAACAATGCTTTCATTTTCAATAAATGATTGATTTTATGAAACCTTGGCATATATCTCATAATTTAATATTTGCATATATAGTTATAACCCAAACGTAATATCTATTGGCTACGTTATTCATTACACCCATCAGTAAGGATAACGTAAACAATGAAAAATCAATGGACTTGTTTGAGTGCATTACTCGCATCAGCTTCATTCTTAGCTACCCCTGCTATCGCCGATACCGACGTGTATCTGACCAATAACACCAACCAAGTAATGACGATTCAAGCGAGTCACCGTGGTACAGACCTCCTTAAATTTGGAGACGAATGGCAACAACACGTTGATCAAATTGGTCCATGGGAGACCAAAAAACTGATCAGCTTTAATCGCTGGACTGGTGTTAAATCAGGGGAAACTTATCAGTTTGATACTGTGGTTTCGAATGCTATTGGCGAAAGCATCATTCTCAATCAAACCATGAAGGGATACTGGTACAATTCTACGTTACAACATGGCTTAAGTGCTGCTGATATCAACCTAACGCTTCACAACGACCGTAATATCCACCGTAGTACAACCGATGCCTTTGACGTAAATACCGAGCTTGCACTGAAAGCCGATAACACCGCGCGCTACGATGATATTTATTACACCATCACTCCAGAAAAAATAGACGAACAGCCAGAGCCAGATGCGAATACACTAAAAGTCATGACATACAACATATGGGCGCTCCCTGTGATTGCTTCACACATTGGTGACCGTTATGACCTCATACCGCAGTATGTCAAAGGTTACGATGTACTCGCACTTCAAGAAGTCTTTGCTAACGGCCGAGCTGAATTCTTACGTGAACTGGCCAAAGAGTACCCTTACCAAACTAAGATGCTCAATAAAGATGGCATCAACATCTATGACGGCGGTGTAATTATTGTTAGCCGCTACCCTATCGTTAATGAAGCTCAGTATGTATTCCCCGACTGTACCGGCACTGATTGCTTTGCTGACAAGGGTGTGAACTACGCCGAGATAATCAAAAATGGTCAGGCTTACCATGTATTCGGTACTCACACTGCATCGTTCGACACGGACACCGCTCGTGACTACCGACAACGTCAATTCAAGCAAATACGCGCGTTGGCTCAATCTCTAGATATTCCAGCGTCAGAAACGGTCATTTACAGCGGCGACTTCAATGTAAACAAGCTTAAATTTCCTAGCGATTACCAAGAGATGTTTGCCAACCTTCAAGCGATTGAACCCCAGTATTCAGGCTATACGGAATCGACATTCGATCCACGTATAAATAACTTCGCCGGTGAGCCAATGTCTGGTGGAGAAAACGTTGAATATCTTGATTATGTCGTCGTCAGCTCTGAGTTCGCGGTTAAAACTCACAACAATAACCGTGTCGATGTGCCTCGCTCCACCAGCAGTGAACTCTGGAAACACTACAATCTCTCCGACCATTTCCCTGTTAGTGCAGTGATCAAGTAGCGCGGTAAAGTAAACATGCATCGCGTTATATTAATCATCATGCTCACCACATTGGTGGGCATGATTAGCTATTCATGGTCATCAAAAGAAACTGAAACTTCGCCTCCTATGGTAGAACACGGCAGCGTTTCTGATTCCACCGAAGATCGCCCGTTGACTGCTCATCACATCGCCGACAATCGAACAAACACTTCATACCCAACAGATGAGCCAGAATCTGTTAATCACATTGTTTTTGCAGAACAACTGTTAGATCTCGAGGGTAAAGCCTTGCTCAATGCTCTCGACCAATTTTGGCTCCAGTGCCAACAAGCTAGTAACTGCAGAGAACAACTCACTCTGTTACAAGATGAGTTACCGAGCGAATGGTTTGAATTACTCAACCACTACCCAACTCTCTCTGCAGAGTGGAAATCGGTAGAGAGCACCATGCCTCTCGAATCGATAGAGACCTTAAAAGAAAGGGTTCGAGTATTTGAGCGTTCTGCACAACAAGTATGGGGAGAACTTACTCACCAGCTATTTTCCGATCAGTTCGCACACTTAAACTTCACGCTTAGCGCTAGCTTGATCAAAGAAGTCGAAGCAACGGAGTTTGTTTTGTATTACCAAAACCTACTTATGGAATGGGAAGGCCAAGCCGAAATATTAAACGCAGATACCGCAGCCAAAAAATACGAACTCGCTATCTCGTTACTTCCGAGTAGCCTGAGTCCAACCGAGCTAGTCTCCATTAAAAGAGAACTGCAAGAGACCTATTTGGATGAATCACAAGCAAGCAACATTGTGGCTCGAGAGCAGCAAGTGGCGCAGCAACAACAAACGGTGGCAACTTATCACGAACAGTTCGCTCAATTTAAGTCGTCCTTAGATGTATTGCGATCCACCAGCCATAGGGACTGGAGTAGCCAAGAATGGAATAGCTACTATCAACAACAGATATCTGGCTTTCGGGAGAGCTTCTTTAAATAACGTCGTTCAACAAGATAGCCTCAAATCACTAGCCAACTAGCGAGAGAGCGGATCAGCTGAGGTCATCGCGAAACTGTGCTGGTGATTTATGAAGCCAGCCCTTAAATGCTCTTCTGAAATTGGCAGGATCATTGTAGCCAAGCCTTTCACCAACATCGTCAATACTCATGTTTGTAGCGAGCAGTAGCTCTTTGGCTAATTCGACTCGCACTTCTGTCAGTAACTGCTGATAACTCGTTTCGTAATTGCTCAGTTCGCGCCTAAGGGTACGAGAACTGCAGCCAAACAGCTCTGCCAATCGCTCTATGCTAGGGAAATGACCTGCGGTTTGATAAAAGATGGTTTTGATTTGGTTAGTAAGCAGATGCTCAGACTCCAACGTCTCGACAATCGACTGACAAGACCTGAGGTAACGTTTTAGAGTCGAGGCATCATGAGTCGGTAACACTTGAGATAAAACAGAGGCATCGAACCAGAGTTCACAAGCATTTTCCTCAAAAGTGACCTTACACTGAAAGCGCTTCTCATAAAGTTTTGCGTAATTTGGGCTGGGGTAAAGTAACGAGAGCGCTTCAATCGATAACGCTTCTCCGGTCAACTCCTTAAACAAAGCGACGATTGAACTAAGAAAGTACTCACTGCAGAAAGGAAGCAATTCACCTACCTCTAGCGTGTTGTCAATTTGTATCGCAGCGAATTCACCATCACGAATCAACTTTACAGAAAAGATAGGCCCGTTTAACCGCAGATATTTAAAGCCCGCTTTGATCGCCTCTTCAACACTTGGGCTGGTTGATAACGCATAACCTAACACCCCAAAATGACTCAAGCTCGCATGTTCCCCAAGCGACAAACCTAATCCCTCATTCGGGAAATTCTGATTCGCCATACGAAAGATAGACAATTTATCCCCGTATGTTAGCTTTCCATTTGGGTCTCTCCAATTTAAGCATTCCAACCCCGCACAACCTAGCAGTGTTTCAACGTTCACGCCTTTTTGCTCTAACGTATTGAGTAAAAGTGTGACATCTAAGGTACCTAACTGGTGCCGATGCTCCGTTGGCATGTACTCTGCGATAATTTCCAATCCAATCTCCCTCATCACTCATTGCACTTGGGTCACTGAGGTATTCCATAGTGTTCAAGTCGTGAATTGACGCGCACTCTTGTCCGAATATGACCTCCAAATTCTACTAAACTCACCGCACAATGGGATTAACTGTTAAATTAATGTGAAGCCTCGCAATGATAAACACACTTCCAGCCCCAGACTGCGTGATTAACTCCAATGGTCAACCAACCATCGGGCATTTCGATGGCATCCCAAAGCAACTAAACATAGAAAACTTCGATTATCGAAACGCCATGGACTCAAAAGCAAACCCTTGGCATAAACACTTCCACTACAAACAATTTCAGTTTGTAAGCTTAGTTACACAGACTCACATCATTGGTGTGGCTATTGCTGACATTCGTTACTTGAGTTCGGCATTTTGTTACGTATACAACATAGAGAGTAACCACTTAGAAGAGTCCAATTGGCTGCGACCTTTAGGGCTTGATAAGCAAATCACTCACTCCCCCTTTGAAGGTACGACAAAAATTGCAGGTCAAAGCATTATTTTCAATATCAAAGAAGGACAGTGGAACGTTGCAATCAATACCAAGCTCATTAATGCTGATTTTTGCTTGCTGCCAGCTCCCGATAGCTTATCTATGTCGATGTGCACACCAACTGGTTATTCAGGGTGGACCTACACCCAAAAACACAATGCACTCAAAGTAACTGGGACACTTGAGATAAACCAACATGAGGTCTCTCTTATCAATGCACGTGCTGGCTATGACTTTTCCGCTGGATACATGCGACGTGAAACCAGTTGGCGTTGGGCTAGCATCAATACGCTAGTCAATAACTCGAACATTGGCCTTAACCTCGCGGCCGGTGTCAATGAAACAGGAGGCTGTGAAAACGCACTGTGGATTAACGGGACCCGGCACTTACTTATTGATGCTCAGTTTACATTTAGCCGCCAAGACATACATTTACCTTGGCAGATAACCTCTTCTGATGGACGTATCAACCTGACTTTTACTCCCCTCAACCATCGCAGCGAGAAACTCAACCTATGGCTGTTAAAGAGTAATTTTCGCCAGTTCATCGGACACTTTTCTGGTTCAATCCAAGACAATGATGGCATCACGCACCAACTCGATCATGTACTTGGTTTAACGGAAGACCACTTTGCTCGTTGGTAACAAAACTCTCGTGGTGACTCAATCACAGACGATGAACTCGACACCTCAAGTATGACTTCTCAACAAGGATACAACATGAATATCGACGCATTAATCAATCATCCAGAATGGCTGCTGTTGGTACTGGCACCTTTATTCATGATTTGCATGCTGGCCGAGTATTTTATTGGTCAGAAGCAAGGCCGCTTACCAGAAAACTCCAGTTATAAGCTATCCGAGCTGATCTGTAATTTCACATTGGCAGGCATGCATCAGCTGTCGGATCTATTGACCGGGCTGCTGATCGTTCAGCTTTACCACTGGTTATTTGGTTGGCGTTTAATGGACATAGAGATGAGCATGTTGAGTTTCATGGTGCTCATGATTTTACAGGATTTTTTCTATTACTGGTTCCATCGAGCGAGTCATCGTGTTCGCTGGATGTGGGCCGCTCATGTCGCTCACCACAGCTCAGAAAGGATGAACTTTAGTACTGCATTTCGTCAAAGCTTAATGTACCCAATCGCGGGGATGTGGCTATTCTGGTTGCCTCTTGTCATCATAGGGTTCGACCCGGAGTGGGTTGTCTTTGTGGTGCTTTTAAACCTAGGTTTGCAGTTTTTTGTCCACACACAATGGGTTCGAAGCTTAGGGCCTCTTGAGTACCTCTTTAACACACCATCGCACCACCGAGTTCACCACGGCAGGAACCCGCAATACATCGATAAAAACTACGCTGGCGTTCTAATAATCTGGGATAAGCTATTTGGCACTTTCGAGCCAGAAGTGGAAACTGTACATTACGGCGTCACCAAACCAGTCAATAGCTTCAACCCTATCACGGTTACTTTCCAAGAATGGAGGCTAATATGGACAGACCTCAAGAATACGCAGCTATCCAAGATGGAGAAAATTAAGCTAATGCTTTCTCCACCTTCTGATTGACACCCTTAGTCTAGAAATAGAAAGCCCGCACAATGCGGGCCATCCATTGAGCTTATTTCCAACGCCACTGACTATCGTTGATATCAGCTCCCACCAACCAAGTGCGTTCATTCCATTTTAGTGAGTTTGCCAAGCCATTCTTGATCTGGCCATTATCCCACCGCCATTGTTGAGTCTCGTGATTTCGGCACGCCTCTAAGCTGATATCAATACCATTTTAGTCAAAACACATAGTTGGTGCGGCTTTGTTGATCAACTTGCCATCCGCATTCATTTTCTACTTTTGATTGTCACCATCGTGACAGCGCCAACCATAAATGACTAGACCTGATTTAGAACCATCGACCTCGGCATCTAAACATTTCAATCCATCTTCTGACTCATTAACAATGCCTCGCCATTCACCATCGGTGGCCGTGCCATTCGATGCTTCAAACAAAGCCTTCACTACCGGTGTCAGCGGTTGAGTACTTTGAGATGCTCTGCGAGCGTTGTCTTGCCAAGATTGAGGCACAGGCTGTGTAATGTCCCACTAACCTTCACCATCATAGTAAGACTTAGCCACTGATTGAGGAGCCGGTGTCCACAAGAAATCTGGATGCCGGTTCTGATACCATTCACCACCGATTGCATTGCCATTCTGATCAAGCTCCAAATCGTAATAATAAGTAGCGTTAGTAATACCATCGTAATGTGGCGAGTCACTGCGTCTATGGGTTGGGTGTGTCTCTACTACATAACTAACCACAATCTGAACGCCAACCACGCTTTGGGCGTTTGAAGAACGGTAACTAGATAATCTATCTCTATGATAATTACTCAGGTCAATGGTTACTGCGGCAGGTTATGAAGCGGTTTGGTTCGTTTGCGGACCAAAATAGGTCACCTTACAACCAACAACAGGTTGATTCCAAACTTGATAACCGTAGGTTGCATCCATGATTAGACTGCTTTTGGAAATACCCAGTTGATTTAGGATAGATAAGTGCCAACTGGCTGGGTTGGTATCCACACAATTTGGGTCGGCAACGCGACCATTTTTATATTTCGCTGGGTCTTTTATGTTACAGCGTCCACCGAAGATTCCCCCGTGCATGCCCGGGGTACTTACCGTGACAACGCTAAAGCGTTGACCAAAATTACAAACAGCTTACGCTGTAATTTTGGAATGGGCATTCATCCACGGGTAAACCCGTGGTTTTCTGTATTCACAGAACAAACAAGCCATGAAACTCACCTACATCTACTCTCAGCGTTGGCGTGTTGAGGATTACCACAAAGCGTGGAAACTGGTGCTGAGCGTCAACGCATGACTGAACCGGAAAACCTTGAGCGCATGGTGTCAATTTTAGCCTTTGTCGGCGTGC
The DNA here is from genome assembly GCF_054968605.1 of Pseudoalteromonas sp. G5_S1_14_S5. Lineage (NCBI taxonomy): Bacteria > Pseudomonadati > Pseudomonadota > Gammaproteobacteria > Alteromonadales > Pseudoalteromonadaceae > Pseudoalteromonas > Pseudoalteromonas sp. G5_S1_14_S5. Next base: position 48,753 of record NZ_JBQKUM010000028.1, read on the forward strand.
GGCAGATGCAACTGCGAGAAAGCTTGACGCTTGCAGTACAGCTCAAGGCTCGTGGAAACATAGAACAAGCTGAGGCGATAAAATCACAGCCATGTACAAACGTACTTACTGATGATGAATGGCGCATCCTCTGGCTCAATGCCAACAAGCGCGGCGGACGTTACTCTAAAACGCTCTACAATGAAATTCCGACGCTCAAGTGGGCATACCAGACCATTGGCAGGCTAGGTGGTTTTTATGACTCCAAGCGTACAGGCATCGATAGTTGGGCAACTATGTGGCTGGGCTGGGACAAGCTACAAGATATGCTTAGCGGCTACTATCTAAGCAAGGAAACAGCAGCATTGATGGATTTTTAAGCTGAAATATGATCAAGAGATAGCTCATTGACTTGATAAAATTTTTCTTACTATTTTGTTATACCACAATCAAGATTGACCGTAATACGCACCCGATCCGTGCTTACGAAGGTAATGTTTATCCAATAACGTCTGCTGCATTGGACCAAGATTTGGCGACAACTGTCGTGAAAAGAGCCCCATATAGGCCACCTCTTCGAGCACCACAGCATTGTGGACGGCGGTCGATGCATCTTTTCCCCACACAAAAGGCGCATGAGCGTTCACTAATACAGCTGGCATTTGATTAGGGTCAATGCGACGTTTAGTGAAAGTTTCGACGATCACTTCACCGGTTTCCCACTCGTACTCATTTTGTATTTCTTCGGTCGACATAGGGCGTGTGCAAGGAATAGCACCGTAAAAATAATCGGCATGCGTGGTACCCCAAGCAGGAATATCCAACCCCACCTGTGACCAGATGGTAGCATGTCGAGAATGCGTATGCACAATAGCCCCTATCTCAGTGAAAGCACGATATAAGCACAAATGAGTTGGCGTATCCGATGAGGGTTTCTTGTCCCCGTCTACCACCTTGCCCGTTTCGAGATCCAGTACGACAATGTCATTGGCCTGCATCACATCGTACTCAACCCCAGAGGGTTTAATAGCAATTACACCTCGTTCGCGATCTACGGCACTGACATTGCCCCAAGTGAATGTCACTAGTCCATGTTTTGGTAGCGCTAGGTTAGCCTCAAGAACCTCCTCTTTGAGTTGCTTATACATGCCAGCCCCCTTGCTCCATTTTATTCTCAATCCAACGACGGGCATTGATTAGCTCTGCCACAGGCTCTTCTGCTTTCTCTGTCCACATTTCAATTAAAAAACTACCTCGGTAATTCAATGTCTTTAGTGTTTTAAATACATTTACAAAGTCAACACAACCTTCACCAAATGGTACATCTCTGAATTGGCCCTTGCACGTCTCTGTGACCGCATAAGTGTCTTTTAGGTGCAAGGATGCAATTTGGTTTATACCCAATGTTAACTCGGCGGTGACGTCGTTGCCCCACGCAGATAAGTTGCCGACATCTGGGTACACAGTAAACCAAGGCGAGTCGATCTTTTCCTGCCATGCTTTCCATTTAGTAATCGAATTGATAAATGGCGTATCCATGATTTCAACGGCCAGCATCACCTGAGATTTTGCTGCTAAATCAACGGCCCAATTCAGGCCATCTTCAAAACGCGCAAGTGTACCTTCATCCTGCGTCTCGTAATACACATCATAACCAGCCAATTGGATCGTTCGAATGCCGAGATCCTGAGCCAATGTAATGGCTTTCTCCATAATCGAGTATGCGCGCTCACGAGTCGCAGCATCATGGCTGCCAAAAGGAAATCGGCGATGTCCCGACAAACACATCGATGGCACACGAATACCGGTTTCAATGGTAGCGTTAACGAGAGATTTACGCTCATCCTTAGACCAATCCAATCTGGCCAACCTCTCATCGGTTTCATCTACAGACATCTCAACAAAGTCGAAGCCGCAGGACTTAGCCAGTGCAAGCCTCTCAGACCAACTTAGATGCTTGGGCAATGCCTTCTCATAAATACCAATAGGATGGGTGCGTGAAGCGTCAATGTATGTCATTCTTTGTTTCCCCAAAGTGAAGTTAATGATTCTTTAAATGAAGTCGCGGCTTGTTGTTGATCAGGCGCATCGAGCAATGCTCTACCTGCGATAAAGGTATCAATGGGTAAATGGGTAAACATGGGTAACGTATCTTGGGTGATCCCCCCCGTTACCGACATTTTGAATCCCATATCACACATGCGCTCTAACCAATCAAGATCTTGTTGTGACCATGATTGGCCTTTGGCCTGGGCGTCTCTTCCTCGGTGATAAATCGCTTGAGATACCCCAATCTTGCGCCACTCCTTCGCTTGGTCGAACGTCCAATCACCAAATAATTCGATTTGAATATCGCCTCCGTATTTGTTGGCGACTTGTAAAGCACTCTCCATCGTTGCAATGGGCGCGGCACATATGACCGTGAGTAACGATCCACCTGAACTGAACGCCATTTCACCCAGGTCGTTGCCAGCATCGGCAAGCTTCATATCCACTACGAGCGGCTTAGTGGGATGCTGAGAGCGTAATGCGCGTACGACAGACATTCCTTCGGCAAAACAAATTAGGGTGCCAGCTTCCAATACATCGACGAATGGAGCTAACGTCTGCGCCGCTTGGAGTGCTTGCACTTCAGTTGTCACATCCAGAGCGACCTGCAATTTTGGGATCATAACTCTTTCTCCAGTTTTGATTAATCAGAAGATACTTTGCTCAATGCGTTTTCAAGCTGGCTCAGAGATTCGACGTATAGGCGATACTTTTGCTTTTTCACTTGATACGCAGCGAATGCGTCTTGGTCAGGTAAAATCTTATCGTGGTCGATACTCATGCCATCCATAGCCTCGGTCACTGAGTCATAAACACCACTACCAACCATGGCGACGACTGCGGCGCCTAAGCAACCCGTCTCTTCTATTTTGGGTAGTACAAGAGGAAGCCCACTGGCATCAGCTAAAATTTGCATCCATTCTTTCGACCGTGCAGGCCCACCACACACGACGAGGTATTCAAGGTTAGGATATAGAAGGCGAACATGGTCAAGGTGATACAAGTGGCTAAACACAACCCCTTCATAAACGGCCTGATATATTTGCGCTTTGGTATGAAGAGATTGCACGCCATACAAACCGCTCTTAACACCTAAGCCAGCGTTTGAACCATACAAAAATGGTGCGAACAACACAGACGAACTTGCTTTAGGTAACTCACTAATGGAACGATTTATTTCTGCGAAGTCTTGGTCGGCAAAGAGCTCTGTAAACCACTCCAAATTACCAGAAGATGTTGGACTCGCATCGTGAGTAATGTATTGAGCTTTTTGCGCGTGGTGCCCGAACACATGCGGCTTATCGTAAGGTTCATTGATCTCGTGCACGCGATCCATAACGCCCGTTGTTACCGACCAGGTTCCCATCGTTAAATTTAATGCTCGCGAATCTCGAACACCAGAGCAAATGGTAGTTGAAACCACATCAAACACCCCACCAACGACTGGCGTCCCGACTTGAAGACCGGTCAATTTCGAAGCAGCTACATTTACTACACCCGCTACTTTCGTGGCCCCGATGATGGGGGGAAGTGCATCAAATATTTCAGGGATGCCCAGCAACTCGGCTAATTCGTAGTCGTATTGTTCTGTTTCGAAGTTGTAGAGATTCGATTCAGATATATTGGTAATTTCGCAGTGTTTTTCTCCTGTCAGGCACCATCTGAGATAATCGTGACTCATAAGGACCGTGCCGATCTGATTGTATTGCTCAGGTAACGTTTCTTTGAACCATCTCAGAATAGACACTGGGTGTCCCGTCCATAGGGTTTGTCTGGTTTTGGGATGGATCGCTTGCGGTATACCCTCTTGCTGCCATCTTTTGACCACATCGATCGCTCGTTGGTCTGCAGAAAGTACAGCGCGCGCCATGGGTTTATCTTGCTTATCTAGCAAAAATGCCCCTTTACCTTGCGCGGAAATTCCGACACCTTTGATAAGTGCAGGGTCGACTTGAGTTTCCTCGATAGCCTGCTTGATAACGGCGCAAGTAGAAGCCCAAAGCTGCGCCGTATCTCTCTCAACCCAACCCGAGTGCTCAGAAATAAGTTCGAGAGAGCAACGAGATACGCCAATTTCCTGCCCCGTTAGATCGTAGATACCCGCTTTTAAATACGTTCCTCCACAATCAATGCCTATCCAATAATTCATGATCCATTACCCACATGCTTTATCAATAACCGTTTTAGCGTAATGCTTCGGTGGCGTTTTAACGCTTTTGTCAGCATTAAATTAGCGCGAAACCGATGGTGCACAAGCAGGTCGCAACGATAAAATTTAATCACGCATCGCTGACTTTTCTATCAAACGAAGACCTTACAATTCCAAAAAACGGATATAGTTTGGCGCTGGAACCTCAATGATTTCATCAGTCACCGTGATCAAACCCGTTTCCACGTCCCTACAATATACAATCACAGTACCAGTATCTTGGTTTGAGATAATAGCCGCCTTGCCACAAGGAGAAATCGCAAAGTGACGAGGGAACTTTCCGTTCGTTGAAGTAATGTCAATTCGCTTTAACTTACCATCTTCCAGTACTTTAAATACTGCAATTGAGTTATCGCCCCGATTGGATACATAAAGAAACTTTGCATCCGGAGATAACTTTATCTCTGACACATAACTAATTTGGTCGTGATTATCCAATGTAGATTCATATTGAATAGGGATCAGACGGGGTTTAACTGCTGAAGGATCAGAGCTGTCTAAGTGAGCGACGCAAACCGTGTTGAACAATTCATTCGATACATAACAAATATCCAAATCGGGGTGCATTGCCATGTGTCTTGGGCCAGAACCAGGTTCGAACTCAATCCAAGTGTCTCTTGCTAGCGAGCGAGTTTCTGGGTCCCAACGGTACTGGAATACCGCGTTCTCTCCGAGATCAGGTATAAATACCCACTCATGCCAAAAATGCGCGCAGTGTGCGTGTGGACCAACTTGTCTGTTACTCCAATGGTCTTCACGATCTTGCACTTGGCGCCATTCTGACTCAGGTCGGTAATACTGTTTGAAAGTTTGCAGAACTTCTCCAAGACGGCCGTGACCATCTACGTCAACAACGTCAATGATGGCATCCCAGTAGTTAATGACAATCGCAGCGTCATTATTTGGCGAAAAAGATAAGTAACAAGTTGACTTGCCGTTCGCCTGAAAAGAGGATAGTTCAGTCAAACTACCATCGGCTTGAACTTCATATTGTACGATAGTGCCGTTTTCTCTGATCGTTTCCAAAATAGCGTACAAATACTTCTTATCCGTACCGGGAATCAGCACAGCAGGATTAAGCGACGTTACAGAGCTATTGACGACAAGCTGTCCATTTTTGGTCAACGTGGCACAGTACATACCCTGACCTGGTTTAGGAGAGTATGGTTGGTGAGCCAGCGCATCAATATCACTGTATGTTCCAATCACTAATTGATAGCCTTTATCTAAATTCATGTGTATACCTAAGTAGCTGTAAAAAAATGGATCTATTAACCTTTAACCGCACCTGCAGTCATGCCAGTGATGATTTGTTTTGACGCGATAAAAGTGAAAATCATCGGCGGTACCGCCAACAACATACCCGTTGACATAATGACACCCCAGTCAATATCGTATTCCGTTAAAGAATTAACGATGGTTACTGGTACAGTTCTGGTATCACGCCCTAATAATGCGTTAGCCAACAGGAACTCGTTCCATGCGATTCTGAATGTAAAGATTGCGGCAGCAGCTAATCCAGGCTTAATGATGGGGAGCACGACTAAGAAGAAAATTTGCATCGGCCTCGCGCCATCAACTTTGGCCGCTTCTTCTAGAGGCAGTGGGACTTGTGCGATAAAGCTCTGTAATATCCATATGACAAAAGGTAGGTTCATCGCGACGTAAAGCAAAATTATCCCACTAAAGGTCCCATCCAAACCGTAGTCAAAAGTCCAAATACCGAACACAGGTACTAACAACACCGCTGGTGGGACCATACGCATCATCAATGTCGTCAAAGATACAGTGCTTTTACCCATAAATTGAAAGCGAACTAACGCATACGCAGCCATACAACCTATAGTTAAAGTGATGATAGTCGACACGGTCGCTATGAAAATCGAGTTCCCAAGAGATCGAGTAAACGTTGGACTGCAAAAATCGACGTGTTCAGGTGTGTACCACAACACATCACACAAAACAGTCTCATAGTTTTTCAATGTGGGTGTGAAGAACAGGCTGCTTGTGTCACTCAAAATATCCACATTCAATTTTAGTGACGTCGTCAACATCAACAATATCGGACCGAGCGACATGACAATTAGCGCCGCGATCAACGCGTAGAACGCTGGATTTTGTTTATTTTCCTTTGAGTTGCTCATTCTTCTTCATCCTTTTTAACAATCGCCAGCTTCTCGATTCGTTTTTCATTTATCCGGTTGTAAATGAACATAGTTAGGGTCAGTATCATCAGCACCACAAGCAGCATATTTGACATGGCCGCGGCCTCTCCAAGCTCTCTAAAATCAGAAGCTGTACGAGAGATCCTGAGAGATAAAATTTCAGTAGATAGACCAGGACCGCCGTTGGTCATAACCAAAATGACCTCAAGTACCTTGAATGCATCAATCAAGCGAAGCAACAGGGTTACGATGAGTACCGGCATCATCAGAGGTATCTTGATGTAAAAGATCTGTTGCCATTGCGTCGCACCATCTATTCTGGCCGCCTCTAGGGTTGATTTAGGCAATGATTGCAAGGCAGCAAGTGAGAGGATGAAAATAAAGGGTGTCCACTGCCACACGTCTGCAATTATGATCGACGTTAATGCCCAGTCTGCATCAGATAACCAAGGAATGAACTCAAAACCCAACGCGTTTAACGTGCGATTGAAAATACCGATCGTCGGGTGGTACATGTAACGCCACATTAATCCAACAACAATGGGAGCAATCATCATTGGTAAAATAAATATCGTCCTTAGTAGGGACATTCCGCGAATGTTTCTATCAAGCAACAATGCTAGACCTACACCAAGTACAACTTCTAGAAATACGATAACAGCAGCGAATTTCAGAGTAACCCCGAGAGATTCAAGGAATGCATCATCTTGAAACAAGTTAAGATAATTTTTTAAACCGACCCAATCAGCTTCACTAATTAATTGGCTCGGGTTCCAATCTAGGAAACTAGCATACATCATATATAAAATTGGATAGAGAAGACCAAATATTAAAAAAATGCAGGCAGGAGCCAAGAACACATACGGAGTCATGCGATTAATATTAATATCTTTCATTTAAAACACCGCTTTATACAGAGTTGTAGTGAATTCGCCCTAAACATCAGGGCGAAATGGATTCCCATTTAACTCAAATTATTATCAGAAGTTAATTACTTATCTTCCCAAGAATAATACCCAGCTTCTGCCATTATTTTCTCTGCTCGTTCGGCAACGCCATCTAGCGCTTCTTGAACATCAAGTCCCTCAGTCAATACTTTCGATAAGCTAGTACCTAAGTCAGCATTAATTTTACCCCATACCGGGATAATTGGGCGCCAATCTGGATCTGCGTCTTTAAGTGCTTCACCAAATACTGTCATGTGAGGGAATTTCGCGTTCACATCTTTATCAAAGTGCGTAGAGTAACGAGAAGGGTTTCCGCCTGCTAAAGCAACGAGTTTGTCAGCTTTCTTAGACGTTAACCACTGCATGAGCAAGAATGCCGCATCTTTGTTTTGTGCATTTTTTGGAATACCAATACCGAAACCACCAGTTTGTGACCCCTTGCGCACGCCCATAGGGTGTGGCGCCCAGCCGATTTTACCAACAACTTTAGACTTGCTTGGATCGTTCACCTGACCAGCGAAAACAGTCGAGTCTAAGAACATTGCAGACTGACCTTGTAGGAAGGAAGTGCCCGCCTCAGCGAAACCAAATGTCTTCGAACCTTCAACACCACAATCTACAATAGTTTTCAATGCGTTTGCAGCTTCAACACCTTGAGCATTGTTAACAATTGGTTTCCATTGTTCATCAAAAATGCGGCCACCCAGAGGTGCTAGATGTAAAAGAAATGCATGTGAAGCGTGGTGACCTGACGCCGCACGTGACGCTAAACCACCCATACCAGGTTCAAGTTTAGGGATTTCACAAGCTAGCGATAATAACTCTTTGTAATTGGTCGGTACTTCTAAATCGTGTTTTTCAAAAATATCTTTCCTGTACCCTAAGATTGAGGTTTCAGAGCCGTAAGGTAGACCGAACAACGAGCCAGTTGGGCCTTTAAGGTAGCCTTTTTTACCACCAGCAACACCAATGTTTGCGACATATCCATCAATCAGGTCCTCTGCGTCAAAGTTTGGGTCTGCCAACTTGGGATTCATAAAGTATTTGGCTAGATTTTCCAGCTGGTCAGCGTAAACGTAATCAGCTTTTGAGAAAACGACGTACGCGATTAGGTCATAATCACCTTTGCTCTTTGTTAATTCTAGAGTTTGCTTCTCGCGCATTCTCATATATTGAAGTTGGTCAACTTCAACTTTAATCCCAGTTTCCTTAGTAAACTCAGGTAAAATTTTCATCACGGCATTATAGTGAGGGTGTGCAGGGAAATTAACTACTAACGTAGTATCTTTATAATCATCATATGGGCTTGCATACGAGAAAGTTGCTGCTGTACTCAGCGCTATCGCTGTGATCGTCGACTTTGTAAATACTTTTTTAATGTTCATACCATTTTGCCTCCTAAGAGAAAGTGAATGAGTTAGATATCTTTTTTGCTTTTGTTTCAATATTTTTTAATTTTTTAGTGATTTCCTATACTTAATAAATAGCTTCTTCCGTTTGTTTATGAAAAATATAAATATCGTCAGTCTCTACATGAAAACTAACGGTATCTCCTTCGTTATATTCATTGATTGAGTCCACTTCAACCATGAATCTTTTACCTTGAATTTCCGAAATTAAGACTATTTGATTGCCTATGTATTCCGTCACATTAATTGTGAATGTGACAATATTATTTACTTGTTCAGGATTAGAGGCGGTCAATGCCGAGGGACGAATTCCAACTGTAATCTCACCAGATACCGGTAAATTTGAAGTACTTTCTAATTGTGGTAATTCAAGCTTACAATCCGCGCCTACGGCGTATATCTTGTCTTCTAAATGTTCGAGATGCATATCTAGGAAATTCATCGGCGGCATCCCCATGAAGCCCGCTACAAACTTATTGCTCGGTCTTTGAAAAAGCTCTCGTGGCGTCCCGTGTTGCTGGATATAGCCGTCTTTCATCACAACGATTCGATCGGCAAGTGTCATCGCTTCGATCTGGTCGTGAGTCACATAGATGATGTTTTTCTTTATGTTTTTACTCATCATTGCGAGCTCAGCACGCATTTGGCCACGCAGTTTCGCATCGAGGTTTGATAAAGGCTCGTCCATCAGCAAGGTCGAAGAGTTTCTAACCAACGCTCGACCCATCGCAACTCGCTGCCGCTGTCCGCCGGACAGCTCTGCTGGTTTTCTGCGCAAATATTCGGTAAGACCAAGCATTTCTGCGGCCTCCGCCACCCGCTTCTCAATATCGTCTTTGGGATGTTTAGCCAAGCGCAACGCAAAAGACATGTTTTTGTATACATCCATGTGTGGGTAAAGAGCATAGTCTTGGAACACCATGGCAATGTCGCGGTCAATCGGTTCTAGGTCCGAGATCGGGAGATCATCCATTTTGATTTCGCCATCACTTACCGTTTCTAGCCCAGCGATCATTCTTAGCGTCGTGGACTTACCACAGCCCGACGGACCCACAAACACCGTAAACTCATTGTCTTCCATTACCAAGTCTATCTGGTGAATCACTTCGGTAGAGTTATATCTTTTTGTTAGCTTATTTAAAGTAATTACAGGCATGATCGGCTACTCACTATCCTTGTTTTGCATGATAAGTGTCGACTTAAAGATGCTATCTATGTGTCCCAATATGGAACGTTCAGCTGCATCAGGGTCATGGTTTTTAAGCGACCTAAGAATTTGGTAATGCTCGCGAATACTTCTAACGGTCGATTTTTCTTCAGCCAACGCAGCTGTGCGATGCTCTAATGCGTAGGAGTAAACATCGATAGCAATCTTAGAAAGTAACTCGTTACGACACGATTGATAGATAATCGTATGAAACTCCTTATCAGATACCTGAAATGCCACGTGGTTATCGAGTACGGACTCTTGGTACTCGACCAAAGATGTCAGCTTTTCAAGATCCTCATCTTTGATATTTATCGCTGCGGAACGCAGTATCGCTCGTTCGATTACTTTTCTAGTTTCCACAACAGTCAACGCATCAAAGCTTTGAATATCATCCACCAACAAATTTGATTGAATAATTTTGATGGCCCCCTCGGCCACAACAGCTTTCCTACCCCGCGAAACAGTTATTAAATCTCGTTCGCTAAGGATACTTAACGCCCCGCGTATCGTTTCTCGGCTTACGTCATATGACTTAGCCAACTCACGTTCCGACGGCAAGGCCTCTCCCTCAACAATCATCTGCGACGCAATCAAGTCGCTGAGCTTGTCGGCTATTTGAGCCTTCAGCGTAATCCTAGATACATCAGTACTGTATTCAGGCGATTCCTTAAAGTCTTTGGGCATAGTATTTTCATCCTCGCTAGGTAACTATCCACCCTCAAAATGGTATAAAATACATACCAGAATTTTAGTTCCGCGATAGAAATATTGATACTCCTATCAATTATAGGTTAGATTATGCTCAACTTGAGCAATTTTCAAACAAATATTTGTGATTTTTTCCGATTTTAATTTGAGCCCCTTAAAAAACTCATTTTAAAAAAGCCAAAATTCTTAAAATTGGTATTAAAAACATACCAAAAAAAGGCTCATCACGGCTTTCCCGGGAAAGCCGCTTTTATCTTCAAGAAGAG
>NZ_JBQKUM010000029.1:0-59428 GCF_054968605.1 Pseudoalteromonas sp. G5_S1_14_S5
TTAGATCTGTTCTCGTATGATTCGGTGACGTTATAGTGTTAAATCGATGTAATGTCTAACAAGTTCAATCGCTTAGATTTTTAGCTACCAGATACAAATCACATCGGCTTGGACTACTTCAACGTCCCATTCTGGTGGATTGATCATTATAACCGCACTGTTTCTGATAGCGCGGTAGACATCACGAACGTATTATCTGTTGAACTCGGGCTTAGTGCGGCACGCTTACCGGATTAAGGTCACTAGTATTGTCTTCCACGGTAAAATCATCAGCAAGGCTTTCCTAGGTAAGATTTTGGTCGGGTTATGGGTGATATATGCCGCCTACTATGTATGCTGTGCTCTGCATATCGCTCGACGAAATAAAGCTCGTTCTGCACAACAACGTTATTTGACCCAAGAAATTGAAGAGTTAAAAGTTAAGGCCACAACAGATCCGTTGACTGGCAGCAGAAACAGAACCGAAGCGCTAGATAGCTTCTATGATTTCGAATGGGTAGCATAACAAGGAAAATGATTCACGTCGCGTTGTTTGATTTAGTCCACTTCAAACAGATTAACGACCAGCATGGCCATGAAGTTGGTGATAAGGTTCTCATCCAATTTGTTACTACCGCAAATGAAACACTTGGAGAGCATTATTTTATTTATCGCTGGGGTGGTGAGGAGTACCTACTCGTTTGCCTAGAACAAAAAAACGCTACAGTGTCACGAATCAATCGATGATTTGTACCTAGTTATGGGCAAAAATACGTGGCCTAATAGGCTTACTGTCACACCTTCTGCTAGTGTCACACAACTTAAGCACAACGGGTCGATACGTTCTGCAATCAAACGAGCAGACAAAGCACTGTATGATGCAAAGAACAACGGACGAAACCAAGTCGTGACATTTTGATTCCACGTCTTTGTTTTCACCTGCACATTTCTAAGCGTCTGTAAGATAGTAGCCCTGCCTGCTAAATCTCTTTGCACTCACCGCTTTTGCTTAGCAAAGCTTTAATCTAATGGCCCGTTAGGGCAACCATGAATTTACTTCCTTTAAGCTCAAACCAAAACCACACACTTAAGTAAACAACTATCTACCTCAATACAGACCATACCTTTAGCTAATACTTTCTGCTGCGCTTAAAGTATGCGAACCCTAGTCTAAAGAGTGTTAGATACGCAGATCTGTCGTTGAGTATCTTAGTATCGCTGCTCGCCACGAACACTCCCAATCTTTAACCAGAAAATCTTACTCATTGAGAATTAGCTGAGTCAATTCGCTAATCATTGAAGTCACAGCGTCACGATCGTTAAAAAAGCTCGGATATTTAATAACTTACGACTAGTGACACAAATGCTGACACCCACAACCAAGAAGCGTATAACTTTCACTCCACCCTGTAATTTAATTACAGTTCGAGATAAATGGCACCCCAAGAAAGTAGATTATTCCAAAGTAAGCTATTGAATATATGGTGATTAATAGAATATAGAGATGCGTATTTTAGAACTTTGTTAAGACTGTGACTGGCGAGATAATATATTGGCTTGCAAGTATTTTAGTTATAGTGCATTAAGGTGTTGAAAAAGAAGGGCTGACGCCCTACTCTTTTTTGTTACTCATTTCTTCACGGATTTGCTCAGCAACGATTTTGATAGCTTGTGCTGTGCTAACACCTTGGCTCATCATTTCTTGGATTCGTTCAACAGCTTTTTGTTGTTCTTCGTGAGAAAGGGTTGGTAAGTCGTTTAGCATCTTCTGCTCCTTTGTTTAGGAGCAGAACTATATAAGGACTACTAGTAACTAGCAAGGAAATTGATAGATGCACCCATTGCGTTTTCGTTTGTGTAGTTAGCACTTAGGTCTAGCTGGAACAAATTAAGTGGCGACAAGCCAATACCGGCTGTGATGGTTCCTTCTGAATCAGAGTACGCTAGGTTCTTGTAGTACCCTGCTCTCAGTTGCATTTGACGCAATAGGTCAACTTCAGTACCGACACGAATCATCTGCTCGTTGTCTTCAAACGAAGTAAACTTTTCAGCCTCATTTAAATCGTAATCAACACTTAACGAGAAGTAGTCAGATACGATACCTGCACCAACGGTATAAACTGGCTCAAGTTGATAAGCGTATTTACCACCAACTTTATGTGTAGCACCGCTTGTGCTGCTCGTTAACGTTCGGGTTGTATCTTTCGTCTCAATATCTCTTGAGAACAAGTTGGTCGCAGCAACACCTACTCGGAACGGTCCGAAGAACCAAAGCGCACCTGCATCCATGTTAAACGCAGTTTCACCATTGCTGTTTTCTCTTACGTCAGAGAGATCGTAATCGTTAACCGATGCAATGTAGTTGTATGTATAGATACGTTGAATCTTAGGAGTAATACCAAAAGAGATGTGTTGGCCCATAAAGGTTTGGTACTTCGCAAGAGAAAGGCCAACTTCAGCTACACCAATAGAAACCGCTTCAACGGTAGATAACTCCACTTTGTCCGTGTCGGAACCGGTTGTGTAAACGTCAGGTGTTGCAAAAGATTCGGTGTAAGCTTTAGCAAATAAGTTCGCAGCAACAAATTGATTAGGAAGCGCAAATGCAACAACACCACCAAGCTCTACGTTTGCTTGGTTACCATCAAGCTTAGTAAGAGCGGCATCTAAGTCTGAGGTATTTGAAGCGTCAATAACACTATCGATATTCGATTTCATATCGTTTGGATCGTTGTATTTACCACCAAAGCTTGGAGTAATCATACCCATGTCATCATTGCGGCGGTAAATGGCAACCAATGCTGGGTTATAGAATGGAGCAGTTAGGAAGTTTGCAGAAACAACACCAACACCACCCATTGCATCACCACGCGCTTCAATTGCGTAGTTTGCTGCGGAAATAGGAAGACTGGCGAAAGCAATGGACGCTGCGAGTAGTTTAGTAGTTTTTTTCATGCCGTTTATCTATGTTAGATCCCTTATAAAGTTAACGACACAATTTTAAATTACTTTAACTCTTCTTCGCTAGAAATATCATAAGTTTTACTGATAGTTTGTGCTTGTTCTATCGCTATATCACCTTGCCAACGTGAATGAACCATAGAAACAACTAGAACATATCGGTCATTGGGCAAATCTTCGCTAGACAAGCTCATCGGATAATCCGACTCATAGCTCTTACCCCATACTTGTTCATACTGCTCGTCAATATAGTCGTATAAACCGACTTCTAACTTAGGCAACGGACAATATGGGTTAAGTAAGTCTTTCTTATCAATTCGCCATGTATCTTTAGATGCCCAGCGTACCTGCTGGCGCATCGAGACTTCACCCAAAACAATCCAAGTGCTCCAAGAGTTACCACCATCGCCTTTCACATTCAGACGATATAAACCTGAATCCAACTGTGACGCTAGGTTATAACGCTTGCGGTACAAACTGACAGAGGCATTGTTGACCACTTCACTTTCTTTCATGAATTCACTATCGGAAGAGACAAGCTTGTCTACCCACTTTTCGAAGGTAATATCTTGAATGCTTTGCCCAGATTCGACATCAATTGAAACTCGGAATGTGTCTCGGCCAGGGCTTTGAATAATGTGCCTTTTGACGACAACTGAACTTATCCAATCAGGCAAAGTTTTTTTTGTAAGGGTTTTACCACAATCTTTGTTCAACGCCTGGTCAAACAATTCATTGAGGTGATTTTCTCGAGATTGAGAGGAATTGCTTTGCCAAACTTCCACTAAAGAATCAAACATCTGCGGTAAATCATTATCCAACAAATGTTTATGAACTTGAGTAAGAGCATCGCTGCTTTTAAACCAATCTGCTGCGTGTACGGTGTTGACGACACTCGATAGCATTAATAGTGGAAGTAAGGCTTTTTTCATTACGCTTTCATCTTATAGCCAACGCCACGAAGCGTTTCGATCTCTAGACCTGGTAGCTTCTGTCTTAATTGTAGAACATGCGTATCTACGGTACGAGTTGTTGGGAAGTGGTTGTAGCCCCATACGTGATCAAGTAGTTCGTCACGTGTAAATACACGGCCTAGGTTACTTGCCAAGAACAACAACAGATCAAATTCCGTGCGTGTTAGCGTCACTTCTTTCTCATTGAAAAACACTTCACGTGTTGCCTTGTCGATAACAAGGTTTTGAGCGATAACTTTTGATGCGTCCTGCTCTTCAGCGTCTGGCAGACGAAGCTGCGCACGAATACGAGCAAACAGCTCAGCTTCTGCGAATGGCTTCGTTAGGTAATCGTTCGCGCCTGAATCTAGGCCCGCTACTTTGTCTTTCACTGTAACTAATGCTGTCAGCAAAATTACAGGGATATCTTTCTTCTTCTTCCAGCCTGGAAGTGAATCTACTGAGTCACCATCAGGAAGTTGGCGATCTAGGATGACTAGATCCGCCTGCTCCCAATAGCCTTCAACTTCAGAGATCAGTTCAGCATGCAAACATTCATACCCAGCTTGCTCAAGGCTAACTAAAAGGCCGTCAGCTAAATTTTTATCATCTTCAACGAGAAGCAATGTCTGTTTCACAAGGTATCTCCAAAATAAATGTTGTCGGGGGGCCGATTAGCGTCATGTGACCGCCCATTTTTCCGACCATAGATTCTACTATCGTCAGACCTAAACCTAGTCCGCTCTTACTAACGAATGGCTTCCTTAGTTGCCCCCAGTCTTTGCGGGACAAGTCTCCATTATCTATAACTTTGAATGTCAGCTTCTTGTCAGAAGTATTCAGTTCTAGTATCACTGGTGCGACACCGTATTTAACAGCGTTCCTGATCAGGTTATCGATACAAGTACCTAGCCAATATACGTTCACTTTCGCAGCAATATCTTGGTTGATTCGTAGCTCGATTCTAGGAGCGAAATCTTCTTCAACTTTGTACTCTAACCACTCTTGTACACTTGGCACCCACTCTGTTGCAAGTGGTTGATTGTCCGACTGTAAGTAGTCTTTACTTGCCTCTGCTAGCTGTCTTAAACGACGCGTGTCTTCACACAGGCGACGAAATTCATCATATACCGATTCAGGTAAGTGTTCGAACTCCCGTCTGAACCCTTCAACGGTCAATGATAAGCTCGCAATCGGTGTTCTCAGTTCATGGGTTAAAATCTGAAGAACCAACATACGACTCTTCAATTCCTGCTTCTTACTGTTCCAACGGTATATCGCCCAACCTAGCACAAGCATGATGTTGGCGATCACCAAAATAAACATTGCGACCTGAAGCAGTTCAGAGTGATCTTCTATTTCCCAACACACGTTACCACGTTGGACGAAACAGCCTTTACCTTCTGACGATAAGCTGAAAGACAACCCTGCTACTGTGGCGTTTTCATGCCAATCAGATTCTTTGTACAGATAGTATCTGTCACCACGTTTAATCCACATCTCGTTGAGCTCAACAAACATGCTAGCACCAGCCAACAGCGCAGTAATAGCTTCATTGTCCATCTGTTGCAAGCGAGACAGTAACTCATTATTTTCAGTATTCGGACGCTCTTGAATATGCATATAGCGTTTCAGGGAGTCGAATTTTTCTGGGTACTTCTCAACATAACGCGCCGCATAAGAGCCTCCACCAGGGTGAATCAAACCACTACGACTAAACCAACGATCCGACAATTTAGTGCCCTTACACATAGCTCGCGTAAACACTAAAGGTTCAGTGATCAAAGGGCTCAACGGCAACTTACCACTACAGGTTTTTGATAGCTGGTATAGGCGCTGAATATCTTTAAGTGGGTACTCTGCGGTTTGCGGCAGCATTGAAGAAGGCGTGATTAAGCGAGTTGGATAATCAGCCTGAAGCAATCGAATGTCATAAGATTCAATTGCCGTTTCATGATCAAATAGTTTGGTGAAGTTATCGATACGCTCAGGCAAAGAATCAGCAAACGCGTTTACTGATACTGATAACATAGCGATAAGAAGAGTAAATGTTCTTTTGATGATCACAAACCAGCACAAATTCATATAGAACAAACAAATATATACCATTCGCTTTCAAAGATAAATTTTAACCGCATGAAAAGCAGCGAGAATGATGGCTAGCTGTCATTAAATTGACTTTAATACGCTCAAAGCGAGCGAATATGCTGGTTTAACGCATTGGAGCAAAATCATTTCGTCATCTCGATGGAGAAAAATTAGTCTGCTCATATTCTCTCTATATTCGAAGTATTTTTACCCCCTGTGGACACAAAAAAGGAGCCCAATTTAGCCCCTTTAATTTTGTTACGTCTTATAAAGCAACCTTTAGAGGTGCTCTAAAATACCTAGACAACTTTGCTTAGCATCGCCAAACAGCATCTGTGTATTTTCTTTAAAGAACAATGGGTTTTGTACGCCTGCGTAACCCGTATTCATAGAACGCTTGAACACGATAACGTTTTGAGCGTTCCAAACTTCCAGTACTGGCATGCCTGCAATCGGGCTGTTTGGATCTTCCAGAGCTGCTGGGTTTACGGTGTCATTCGCACCAATAACCAATACAGTATCTGTTTCGTCAAAGTCATCGTTGATTTCGTCCATCTCAAGAACGATATCGTAAGGTACTTTTGCCTCAGCAAGCAGTACGTTCATGTGACCCGGTAACCTACCCGCTACTGGGTGGATACCAAATCGAACATTTACGCCCTGCGCACGCAGCTTTTCAGTGATTTCGTGTACTGGGTACTGAGCTTGAGCTACTGCCATGCCGTATCCAGGAGTGATGATTACTGACCTAGAGTTCTTAAGCATGTCAGCTACGTCTTCTGCTGAAGTTTCACGGTGTTCACCTTGATCTTCGTCGCCTTCAGACACTTGTACTTCCTGACCAAAGCCACCAGCGATAACACTAATGAACGAGCGGTTCATTGCTTTACACATGATGTAAGACAGAATCGCACCCGACGAACCAACCAGTGCACCCGTTACGATAAGCAGGTCATTTGCAAGCATGAAACCTGCCGCTGCCGCCGCCCAACCAGAGTAAGAATTAAGCATTGATACAACAACTGGCATATCTGCACCGCCGATTGATGCCACTAAGTGGTAACCGAATGCGAACGCGATAAGTGTCATCACCATCAGTGCGAACATGCTGCCATCTGCTTTGACAAACATGATCATAAGCAGTGTAGAAACCACGATAGCCGCTAAGTTCCATTTATGCTTATGGGGAATGTTCAATGCAGATGAAGAAATCACGCCCCGAAGCTTACCAAACGCAACAATCGAACCCGTAAAGGTTACTGCACCGATAAACACGCCAAGGAACACTTCCACTAAGTGAATAACGTGCTCTGCATGAATATCCGCAGGGTTGATAGACACTGCCGCCGGTGGATCGATGTAGCTGTTGTAGCCCACCAATACCGCTGCCATACCAACGAAGCTGTGCAGAATTGCCACCAGCTCAGGCATTTCCGTCATTTCAACTTTTCGTGCGTAGTGGATACCAATACCACCACCGATCACCATTGCAATGATGATCCAAACAATACCAGCTGAGTGAGGGCCGAAGATCGTCGCGAACAATGCGATAACCATACCTGTGATACCGTAATAGTTACCTGCACGTGCAGATTCCTGTTTCGATAGTCCAGCCAAGCTCATAATAAAGAATACTGCAGCAACAATATAAGCTGCTTGTACTAATCCTTCAGACATCTATTACTCCTTAGTCTTTACGGAACATTTCAAGCATACGTTTGGTCACGGTAAAGCCACCAAAGATATTGATACTTGCAATTAACACGGCAATAAAAGAGAGAAAAGTAACGACACCGTTGCCTTGTCCAATCTGTAATAGAGCACCTACCACAATGATCCCTGAAATCGCATTCGTAACAGACATCAAAGGCGTGTGCAGAGAATGGCTAACATTCCAAACTACGTAATAACCCACCACACAAGCAAGAACGAAAACGGTAAAGTGAGATAAGAACGCAGCAGGCGCAACTGATGCGACCCAAGCGAAAGCACCAACCGCAACGGCCATGCCTGCGATTTTTTTAACTGGAGACGTTGGCTCTTCAACTTTTGGCTCAGGTTTCGCTACTTTTGGCTTAGCCTGCTGAGGTTGAGCTGAAACTTGAATTGGTGGCGCAGGCCAAGTGACTTCACCCTCTTTAACGACTGTTACACCCCGAAGTACAACATCATCAAAATCGATATTGATGTTACCGTCTTTCTCTTTGCAAAGCAGTTTCAGTAAGTTTACTAGGTTAGTCGCGTACAGTTGCGAAGATTGAGTTGGCAGACGACCAACCATGTCAGTATAACCGACAACCTTCACACCATTTGCCGTTGTGATCACTTGATCCGCTACAGTGTATTCACAGTTACCACCATTCGCGGCTGCAAGGTCGACGATCACGCTTCCTGGCTTCATGCTATCAACCATCACTTTAGTGATAAGCTTAGGCGCAGGGCGGCCTGGAATCAGCGCTGTAGTAATAATGATATCAACGTCTTTTGCCTGAGCTGCATAAAGCTCTTCTGCTTTCTTGTTAAACGCGTCAGACATCTCTTTTGCATAGCCATCACCAGCACCCGTATCTTCCTGGAAATCCACTTCCAAGAATTCAGCCCCCATAGACTCAACTTGCTCTTTTACTTCAGGACGAACATCAAATGAACGAACAATTGCACCAAGGCTACCTGCAGCACCAATTGCCGCCAAACCTGCAACGCCGGCACCAGCAACCAGTACTTTCGCTGGTGGAACTTTACCTGCCGCTGTAATTTGACCAGTGAAGAATCGACCAAATTCATGTGCAGCTTCAACCACTGCACGGTAACCTGCGATGTTTGCCATAGAACTTAACGCATCGAGTGCTTGAGCTCTTGAAATACGTGGTACAGAATCCATCGCCATCACATTGATGTTACGGTTCGACAGATGTTCCATTAATTCAGGGTTTTGAGCAGGCCAAATAAAGCTGACCAGAGTGGCGCCCTCTTTAAGTAGGTCTATTTCATTTTGAGTATCGTCAACGATTGGAGCGTTAACTTTAAAGACAATATCGGATTTCCAAGCTTCATCTGCGCTTACAACTTTTGCTCCAGCTTCTTCATAAGCTGAATCCTCAAAACTTGCTAGCGCACCTGCTTGGGATTCAACAAAAACTTCAAATCCTAATTTTATAAGCTGTTCGACCGATTTCGGCGATGCAGCGACTCGCGTTTCACCTGCGAGCGTTTCTCTTGGTACACCTATCAACAAATTAGACTCCTTGTGTATCAATTTGTGATTATTATTCTGACCAAAGACCAGTTAAAGAGATCGCAGCCATTGGATACACCAATTTGCATAACTAATCTTTCGCTATTGGCACATGACTTATTCGTTTGTATCTAACGACAACTAATACTTCAAGCGTTTTGTTCAAAGAACAGAAAAAGTTATTACTTATAACGATTTGGATGGATTTTGAGCAGTTGTTTGAGTTAAATGATTCACGCCTCAAATAAAGAGGTCAAACCACTTTCTAATAATCCTTTTAATAACAACTGACTAGGTGTTCTTTGTCCCTAAAACTAAAAAGAGCTTTCAGCATATACACTGAAAGCTCTCTAAATTGTGACTAATATCAATTCTAACTCTAATTGGTTAGCTAAATATGCCGTCGCCCATTTGGTCGATGAACATTTGCGATTTCTTAAGCATCAATTCGTTGGCGTCTTCTTTGTTTGAAACAACGTCTGAACGAATAAAACGATGCGTTTTAAGTTCACCGTCAATTTCTTTCTCAATGCGTCCAGCAACACGGTATTGACCAGATTCAGCAATGGCATCTTGATAGATATTGAAACCCTTATATTCGACTGGCTCAATCTCTACTTTTTGTTCGGTTTTTTCTTTACCACCAAATAATCTAGAAAAGAATCCCAAGTTTTTTTACTCCTTCAATGACGTTACTACGAATAACCTACCACGACTGTTTAGGATCCAACAATGGCTTTTCATACCATTGCAATTCTACGTCTTCATCAAAATTGTGTTGACTAAATATGATCGACATATTGTCGTTACGATCGCGTCTTCTATCGTCAATAATCAGACTTTCTGCATTTTTGACCGCGATCTCACTATTTCTTCTGTACACAACGATCGTGTCTTCAGTTAACGCGGAAAGAAAATCAATATCGAACCGAATATAAATGGGGTTTAGCTGCCCTAGAACTAAACAAGTGAGATCTGCCAGTTGCTCGCTAGTATAACTAGACACATACTCTTCAGTGGCTAAATTTGCCCCACCAGCGTTTCCATATAGTTATGTACATCCACACTAATTTGCATACTACAGCTCGATTCATAGTCCAATGTAACGTTCAAACTCAATTTGATTGAGCGACATTGAGATAAGTGTTTTTAACCATAGAGAACAGTTTAACGTTCATCTTTAACGCAAATATTACACCGTTTTATAACCAATATACTGGGTATCGATTAACAAACTCAGTTTTGTTAAGTATCTATAACCACTAATTAATTTCTCATATATACTGTGTAGCTCTTTCTACGATTAATAGCAACTCAACCCATATGTATGCAGCTGCGCAAAAAGCGACTTATGACCATGTTTTCGCACTCAATTAAGCAAAATGCTTGGCAATCGCTTATTTAACCGTATCCTACGTACAGTATTAATTAACAAGATCATCATTATAGTTAGGCTCACCAAGTAAATGGCATCATCTTTTGTAACGTCGAGCATGTTTCGATTTTGCTTCCCCTTATTTCTCCTAGCAATATTACCTGCAGGCATGAATAACGTCATACTGGTGACGGATTCAAACTTAGGGTTTGCTAGCAACCTGCCATACATTCTATTGAGTGTAGCCGTATTGCTGTGCAACACGTTCAGACAAGGGCGGATGGCGATGGTTTCTGTCACTATGCTTGTTGCCTATCTTGTTATACAAGTCCGCCTACAAACACCCTTGAGCACGGGAACCACATTATTAGAGCTCTCTCTACTAGCCGCCTTAGTCCCAGTTACTTGCTTGCTTGTGTATGCCTTCCCCGATACCGGTGTAAATTCCAAGTCGATGTTTTTATACGCGCTCGTTTTAGTCCTATTTATGATATGGGCGCAGCTGATCGTTTCTCACTTCCATGCCGGAGGTTTTGAATCATGGAGTGAAGGGCTACTGTTTATCGTTAGGGACTTTTCTAAACTGCCTTTTGTGTTGGTGTTATACTGCCTTTGTCTAGTTGGCTTAACAGCGATTTTGGTGTTGGTTTACAATCGCTCTATCGACGTTGTTGTCTATAGTGCGATTGTGTTGGCTTCCAGCACTTTCATCTTTTTCGATGTTCAGTACATTTCAAGTACCATGTTTTCATTATCTGGCACCTTAATCATTATCTATGTTATGTCTGCTAGCCACGATATGGCATTCAACGACCAATTAACGAATATCCCCGGTCGACACGCGCTAGAAGTTGATATGAAGCATTTAGGGCGAAAGTATTCAATGGCAATGGTCGATATTGACCACTTTAAAAAATTCAACGATACCTATGGCCATGACATTGGTGATGATGTGTTGAAGCTTGTAGCCAGTATTTTGAAAGAGACCACTGGCGGTGCTCGCGTTTATCGTTACGGTGGTGAAGAGTTCACAATCATTTTCAAAGGTAAGCATACCGAGCAAGTTGAAGAGCACCTACAAACACTTGTCTCTGAAGTACACAACTACGATATGACGTTCCGTAATGCCAAGGAACGACCGGATAACCGTGATGAAGGAATTAAAAAGCGTGGGAAGAACGGACAATCGGCTGAAGTTGTTAACGTCTCGGTGAGTATAGGATTGGCAGACAGCACAACCACAAAACACCCTGAAGAAGTATTGAAGCTTGCCGATCAAGCATTGTACAAAGCAAAAAAGACAGGCCGCAACAAACTCTGTATTTATAGCTAAAAAAACAAAGCCCAGCTTTGTGTTTGATGATTGGATTGCTAGTATGAAGCAGGAGAGTTACCTCTTATTATCTTTGATTACGGATTCAGCACCTTTAATCAAAGTGGGTAACTCTCTTCTTTTCAAATTGAAGTGTCAGATCTAATCGGAACTAATACACATTAAGCATGTTGGGGTTCAACCAACCTACACTGCCTTCATAATAGAAGGTCGTTCCCATAGGTACGACGGTATCACCACCAATATCAATTCTCTTTATACTTGAGTACATGGTTGTCCCAACGTACTAAGTCATAAAAAATCTTTGCTTCATTTGCAATATACCAGCCTTCTGGGTGACCGATATCGCCACCATTGGCTTCTCCCCCAACCCACACCATTAAAGTAATGCCCAGCTGGTACTGAGTTTGTATTTACCCCAGCTATTCTTATCTTCGTAGATCAATTTTACCTTAGTCTCAACGATATAAGCCCAAGCATCAGTATTGAGGTACACCTCTTCAAGTTGGTCTACTATGGGTCTGGGTACAGTCGAATGGCAAGTAGCATTCCGTGTAGCTGAACATCGTCAACTAGCAATATGCGCATCGAATATCACTTTTCTATCATCGCACCACCTTTATCGAGTGTTCAATATTCAAAGCAGCTCATTTTTTGGCTTAAATCATGCCCTAACCTCTATATTATATTGACTTTTTTACAGAACTTTTTAGCATTGTTTCTTTTTAAAGAGAAATACTATGTCAGACGCTACAAACACAGAACAACAAGAAATCGATTTAACCACAATCTCTCCAGAGCTTCGTCAAGTTATCGAATTTGATGAAGTGCCAAAAGAGATGCACTTTATGGTTACTTCTATTCATGAAGTGTCTGAAGAAGCAGTACGCGAAGCTTGGGACAGCCTTCCAGCAAGCGCGCAAAACGTTTTGGACAACTTCGAGCAATTCCACGCTCTAATCACTGTTAGCCAAGCTTTCGCTGGCGTGAACGTGATGGAAGAGTTCCCTACTCTTAAACTTCCTGAAGGCATGACTGACGAGGAGAAAGAAGAGTACCGCGCTCAACTACTAGACCAAGCTCTACACAACTGTGTAAAAGACATGGTTAAACAAATCAAGAAAGCTCGTCGTGATGCTATCTTGAAGCGTGATTTTAAAGAAGTTTTCACTAAGTAAGCTATTCATCGACCTGTATTAGGTTGAAGGCAAACAGTGATGGTTATGAACAAGCCGCTTGTGATTTGAACAAGCGGCTTTTCTATATCCGCTGCTTTTTCTAATATTTACTTATCTGTCTTACCGTCAATAAATCATCACGAGCTACTACTTAGTAAATATTATGACTTTGCACTCATACAGTGTGGATTAAAACCGAGGTTTATAGCGTATAAAAATGACGCATATTTCCATTCATGGAATCAAGACCGAGTTTTACAGTACCTTGAACTAAAAATTTCACAGTCAATTAGTGAGTAACCGCAATGTCTCTCTGAGCCACACTCACACCCTTAATTTGAGCGAATACATTTTGGCCTACTTTTAGATTCAACTCATCCAACGCCCACAAAGTAATGGTTGCCCATAGATAACACCCAGATTCCAACTCTAACTCTACCGAAACACTTTGCTTGTTCGTGCCTTGTTGGTGAGTCTCTACGCTTTTAATCGTTACGGGGAGGATATTACGTATTGATGTACCTTGAGGTTGTTCTAGCATAATTGAGATATCATTTGCCCTAACCTGGAGCCTCACAGTAGCTCCAATATCACTCGACACCTTTTGAACCCACAAAGACGTGGATTTTCCCAGCGTTAACCGAGATAAGGCATAATCATCATTATGTTCCACCAGCTTCCCTTCAAACAATGAGCTTTGTTCAGAGAAAGATTGCCAAGGCTGCATCGCACGTGACGCCCATACCTGTTCTGTCACACCAGATGATACGACCTTACCTTGATCGATAATCACTAAATGGTTAGCCAAGCGTAGAATCTCATTAAGACTATGAGTCACATAAATAATCGGAATTTGAACTGTTTCAGAGAGGTTTTCCAGAAACGGCATCACCTCACGCTTGCGAGGTAAATCAAGAGATGCCAACGGCTCATCCATCAACAAAATACTTGGTTTAGACAAGAGTGCTCGACCAACCGCAACACGTTGCTTCTCCCCGCCCGACAAACGTGCCGGATAACGATCGAGCAACGAGCCTAATGAGAGCAGTGACACGATTTGGTCAAAGTGCGCTTTATCTGTACCTTTAACACCGTATTTAAGATTCGCCGATACCTTCATATGAGGGAACAGTCGTGATTCTTGAAATACATAGCCAACATTACGTCTGTGCGTCGGCAAATTAATAGCTTGCTCGCTATCAAATAGGGTTGTGCCAGAGACACTGATCAAACCTTTATCCGGCTTTTTAAGACCACTAATGGCGTTAATCAGAGATGTCTTACCCGCGCCAGAGCGACCAAAAATTGCCGTGATGCCGCGACTTGGAAGTTCTAAGTCGATATCAAAGAAAGTCTCACCAAGCTGTTGCTGGTATTTCAGGACTAACGCGCTCATGCGTTACCTCCTAGGCGTTGTGCCGACTTTCTGTTTAACCACTCAGACAGCATCAATGATCCCAACGCAATCACAATGGAAATAGCACACAAACGCGCAGCTTCCATTTCAGCACCTGGAGTTTCGATGAAAGTGTACATCGCTAGAGGAATGGTTTGAGTTTCACCTGGGATATTGGAAACGAAACTGATGGTCGCACCGAACTCGCCAAGGCTTCGCGCAAATGACAGCATGGTTCCGGTAATGATCCCAGGGATCATCAAAGGTAAGGTGATAGTAAAGAAAACTCTGACAGGAGAAGCACCCAATGTAGCTGCCGCCTCTTCAAGCTTAGTATCAACCGTTTCTAAACTTAAACGGATTGATCGCACCATTAATGGTAACGCGACGACGACACAGGCCAGAGCCGCGCCTTTCCAACTAAAGCTGAACACAATACCAAACACGTCGTTAAGCCATCCTCCTATTAGACCTTGTCTACCCATCATCACAAGTAGCAAATAACCAATAACCACGGGAGGAAGCACTAAAGGGAGATGAACGATGCTTTCAACAATACTTTTGCCCACAAACTGCTTTTTAGCTAGCAGCCACGCTAAGCCAATCCCGATTGGGATAAGCCATAAGATGGCAAATCCAGCCACTTTCAAGCTAAGCATTAAAGCTTGGTATTCGTATTCCGATAGATACATCATTTATCGCACTTCAAAACCAAAACTATTCAAAATGTCCTTCGCTTTTTCACTAGTAAGGAAGGTGTAGAAGTCTTGTGCGTCCGCTTGTTCACTTATTTTCGCTACAGGGTAACGTATTGGTGTATGCAGCTCTGACGGGAATGTCGATACAAGATTCACTTCTTTAGACAACAGCGCATCCGTTTTGTAAACAATACCGAGCTTAGCTTCACTGCGTTCTACTAAAGCCAATGCCATACGAACGTTATTGCTTGGTGCTAATCGTGTCTTGACGTCATCCCAAACAGCCAAGTTTTCTAACGCTTCTTTCGCATAGATACCAGCAGGAACCGACATGATATTGCCAACCGCAAGCCTTTCATTATCAAGAAATTTAGACCACTGGTCACCTTTTGATATATCAAATGAAATTGCGTCTTCCTTTGGAGAGATTAGCACAAGCTCGTTCTCACATAGATTTGTGACATTGTCACTAGAAGCATAGTTTCGGTCGACAAGATAAGTCATCCACTTTTCATTTGCCGAGATAAATATGTCAGCTGGCGCACCTCTTTCGATCTGTCTTACCAACGACGATGTGCTGGCATAGACAGGAATAACATCAACAGAATGGTTTTTCTCAAACTCTTCCACTAACAGATTAACCGCATTCGTCATAGACGATGCAGCATAAACACGTAGTTTCTCGGTAGCCAAAGCATGAGCAGAACTCAATGAAGTGGTTAACGCTACTGCTAAAAGAGTGACTAATTTTTTCATTGCTCTCACTTATCTGTTGTTCATTTTAAATCTAGATCAATTTGTTTCAGCTCAGGCCAAAGCAGGTCAAGATTTAAGTGCTCTTCGATGGCGTCAGCGATTCTATTAATACCCAACTCTTTAAGCTGTTCGAGGTCAATAGCTGCTACTTCAGTGGCACCTGCCCATTCACAAATCAGTGATAACGCATCACTGTTATCCAATACACCGTGCAAGTAAGTACCAAATATCGAGTTATCTGAGATTATCGCGCCATCAAAGTTGCCAGATTCTAACTGAACCGGTAATGCCATTTCATTGACATCAGTCCTACCTACGTGAATTTCATACCCTTTAACTGGTGCCGACTTTCCATTTAGGTTTAAAGTGCCAAACACGTTCGTTAACGTTTTCTGTTGCGTTAACGTGGTTTCAATATCAAGGTACCCTAACCCTTCACTGCTGCCCGGTTGGCCTTCCACACCATCAGGATCGTGGATAAAATTACCAAGCATCTGATAACCACCACATATACCCATTACTTTGCCACCTAAACGCAGGTGACGTTGAATATCTTTATCCCAGCCTTGTTGCTTCAAGTAATCTAAATCGGCTCTTACTGACTTAGTGCCTGGTAAAATAATCAAATCAGCGTTGCTTAAACGTTCACCTTTACCCACATAGCGAAGGTCAATAGAAGGATTCAACCTTAACGCGTCGAAGTCAGTGTGGTTGCTGATCCGAGTAAGGACTGGTACCACGACCTTAAGCTTGGCCTCTCCGTCTGACTCTTGGGCTGAGGTAATAGCATCTTCAGCTTCTAAATTGAAACCATGCAAATATGGCAAAACACCAATCACAGGCTTGCCTGTTTTCTCCTCCAACCAATCAAGACCGGACTGAAGCAGAGCGATATCGCCTCTGAAACAGTTAATCACGAACCCTTTTACACGAGCTTGTTCAGATTCAGATAACAGAGCTAATGTGCCATACAGGTGTGCAAATACCCCTCCGCGGTCGATATCAGCCACAATGATCACCGGGATATCTGCCTTTTCAGCAAAGCCCATGTTCGCGATATCATTTTCACGAAGGTTAATTTCAGCAGGACTTCCGGCACCTTCAATCATCACGCTATCGTATTCTTCTAAAAGTCGATCAAATGAATCAATAACCGTATTCATCGCAACTTTCTTGTAATCATGATAGCCCGTAGCTTCCATATTACTTAATGCACAGCCTTGTAGAATAACTTGAGCACCCGTGTCTGAGTTGGGTTTAAGCAATACTGGGTTCATGTGAACCGAAGGTTCGATATTACACGCTTGAGCCTGAACGGCTTGGGCGCGGCCAATTTCCCCACCGTCTTTAGTCACTGCACTATTCAAAGCCATATTCTGTGGCTTGAATGGTGCCACCTTAATTCCCATCCTGGTCAAAACACGGCATAAACCTGCCACCAATACACTTTTTCCGGCATCTGATGTGGTTCCCTGGACCATAAGAGCGTTTAATGGTGCTCGCATTCGTACTTAAATCCTTAATTTCTAAGCCCGCAGGCAATACTTCTCTTTTACCATCTTAACGTCATTGGCGACTAGATGCTCAATAAAATGAATGGAAAATGAATGTGTTACTCACTCTAGATTCAAACCGAGTGTTGTTTAATAGCCTCATCGTAACAAAACGCTTTAACTAACAAACAACGTTAGGGATTCACCATGAAAAAAACTGTATTAGCTATCGCTACCACTATGATCCTTGCTCCAACTTTCGCAATGGCTGGTGACCAAAAATACAGTAAGCACGAGAGCTCTATTGCTTACACAGGACCTATTGAAACCGTTTCTGTCGCGACACTACTAGCAGACACAAGCATGTTTTCTGAGCAAGACGCAATTGTAGACGGCAAGATTATTCGCCAGCTTAAGAACGATACCTTCATTTTCTCTGATGGCCAGAGCGAGATTCAAATCGAACTGGATGACGATATCCGCCTAGCACAGCCACTAACAGCAGATACAAAAGTACGTATCTTCGGCAAGTATGAAGGTGGCAAAACACCTGAAATCGAGGTTGACCATATCCAAGTCCTATAAGCGACACAGATAAAACGACCGACTTCAAATAGATTGGCCTGCATATTGCAGGCTTTTTTGTATTATACTGCCGTAAATACAATTTATATGGAGTCACCATGCTAGGTTGCACTAAAAAGGCTGTCCTTTTAGGACTAGCTGCACTGTGTTCTTTTTCTGCGTCTGCAAACAACTTTAACTACAACACATTCGAGCTGCGCATGGGTACCAGCCCTAGTACCTTCGGTGGTGAAGTAACAACCATGTTTACTCAGAACTCACACTTTGTCGCACGTATCGATTCAGAATTTGAAAGTGATTGGGATGCAGCTGTAGGTATGGGTTTTAATGGACCTATTAGCCAATTCGCCGATGTGACCGGGCAAATGCTTCTGCACAACATTGAACGCAATGACGACAACCATATCAAAACCGAAATTAACCTAGGTTTAAGAGCTTGGTTAATGGCAAACGTTGAAGTCAACGCGCGCCTTGGTCAACTGATTGACAATGACGACACTCATTCAATCGTAGGTGTTGGCGCTCGTTTCCATTCAACAGATCAACTTTCTGTAGGTTTGGACATGCGTAATAACGGTACTTACGGCCATCAGCTGTTAATGTCAGCTCGATTCGGTTTCTAAACTTTTAAATAACGTCGAGCAGAGCATCTAAACCAATTTGAAAGCCGACTTCTAAAAGTCGGCTTTCTGAAGAGTTCCGTGGTATCGCTCAACAACGGAATTCTCAAGTTCAACTATTCAAGAACTAACGACGTCTTTGATATTTTTGTTCTTCTAAAAAAGCCCCGACCACAAACGTGATCGGGGCTTTTTGTATCTAGTGATGGACCATTAATGTCAGTCCAGCACCTGAATCAATGACGCTTAAAACGATTACAGCTCAGCCATCAACATCTTTTTCTGATGATCCAAGTACTCTTCATAGGTACCTTGGAAACTTACTAGCTGTTGGTCTTTCACATCAATAATGTATGTCGCAAGTGAAGATACAAACTCGCGGTCGTGACTCACGAAGATAAGCGTACCTGGGTAAACCTTAAGCGCATCGTTCAGCGCTTGGATCGCTTCCATATCCATGTGGTTCGTTGGTTCGTCCATCACAAGAACGTTAATGTCTTGCATCATTAGCTTGCCAAATAACAGGCGGTTCTTCTCGCCACCAGAACAGTTACGTGCTTTCTTGTTTGCATCGTCTGCAGTGAACAATAGACGGCCTAGAATACCGCGCACCATTAGGTCATCGTGCTTCGCTGTACGCCACTGTGAGATCCAATCGAAAATGCTCAGGTCGTTATCAAAGTCTGCACTGCTATCTTGCGGGCAGTAGCCAACAGATGCGTTTTCTGACCATTTTACGATGCCTTGGTTTTGCTCAAGTTCACCGACTAAACAACGTAGCAAGGTGGTTTTACCCACACCGTTCTCACCAATAACCGCGAGGCGAGTACCCGCTTCAAGTAATAAGTTACCCCCAGAAAATAACGTTTCACCTTCGAAACCGTGGCTTACCTCTTGAAGTTCAAGCGCTTGGCGGTGCAGTTTCTTACCTTCGCCGAAGTTAATCGACGGGCTAATACGGCTCGAAGACTTCACTTCATCAAGAGTGATCTTTTCCATCTTCTTAGCACGAGAACTAGCTTGCTTCGCTTTCGATGCGTTAGCACCAAAACGGTTCACGAAGTCTTGCAGCTCATTGATTTCGTCTGTCTTCTTCGCGTTGGAAGCCAGAAGTTGCTCACGACGCAAACCCGATGCTTCTAGGAAGTACTCATAGTTACCAGGATAGATACGCAGTTCACCGTAGTCGATGTCCGCCATGTGCGTACATACTGAGTTCAGGAAGTGCCTATCGTGCGAAATGATGATCATTGTACATTTGCGCTGGTTTAGCTCTTCAGCAAGCCAGTTGATAGTGTGAATGTCCAAGTTGTTCGTTGGCTCATCAAGTAACAGAATATCTGGATTCGCAAACAACGCTTGAGCCAAAAGCACACGCAGTTTCCAACCCGGAGCAACTTGCTGCATCAGGCCAAAGTGCAACTCTTCTTCGATACCGGCTTGGATTAGGATATCGCCAGCACGGCTTTCTGCTGTGTAGCCATCCATTTCTGCGAATTCGCTTTCAAGCTCGGCCACTTTCATCCCATCTTCTTCGCTCATTTCAGGCAAAGAGTAAATGCGGTCACGCTCTTGTTTCACTTCCCATAACTTTCTATCACCCATGATCACTACGTCAATTACGCTGTACTGTTCAAAAGCAAACTGATCTTGGCTCAATACGCCCAGTTTTTCTCCAGGAGTAATGGAAACGTTGCCTGAGCTCGGCGCTAGCGCACCACTTAGGATTTTCATGAACGTCGATTTGCCGCAACCATTGGCGCCAATCAAACCATAACGATTGCCGTTACCAAATTTAGCAGAGATGTTTTCAAACAAAGGCTCTGCGCCAAATTGCATTGTGATGTTCGCGGTAGATATCAAAGAAGTTATTCCTAAGCGTATACTGGATAGATAATTATTAAGTTGTTGGATAAACCTAAATAAGGACTACGAAAGTATGGGGTAAACGAAAATTAAGCGCGGATTATATAGAGATCAGGATCACATTGTCGAGGCTAAACAGTGAACGAATGACGTACAGAGGCGAATTATCGGTATTTACCCGAATTACGGTCGAAAAACGAAAAATCCCCGCTAATTCAATTAGCAGGGATTCGATTATTACAGAGTTAACCTGTTAGAAGGGTCTGAAACTATTTAGTCACTTTCTTCTGAACGTACTTTTGGCTTACATCGACAACCGCAATATCTCTAAAGAAGCTTCTTCCCAAAAGAAGTGGGAAAGAAAGATGGGTTCGATCAGCAAGTGTAAATTCAGTTTTGTCTTTTAGGTCACCAATTTGGATAGAAACCACAACCACAGCACGACGTTGTGTACCTTCAGCGCTAGATTGTTTGATCTTCACCCAACGCTCTACAGGTAAGCTGACCTCTTCTGTTGTGATGCCATCATGCTGGATCTTGAATTTAACCCAATCTTTGCCATCACGCTCAAAATCAACGATATCAACCGCACTGATTGAAGAGGTGGTAGCACCGGTATCAACACGCGCTTTAAAAGCCTCTTTCAAGCCAAGTACAAATACCCACTCTTCTTCACCAAGGATCAGTTTTCCGTCACTGGTTTTCGTTGGTTTTGCGGCCGGTTTTTCTTCAGGCTTTGGTTTCGCTTCTGGTTCAGTTGGTTTTACTTCTTCAGGCTTCTCTGTAGGTTCCGTTACTTTGTCACCTTCAGTTGCGTCTGTCTTAGAAGAATCGTCAACAACTGGTTGTTCGATCTGAGGCTTTTGCACTGGTTCAACTGGTACTTGAGTCGTGGTTGTACAAGCAAACAAGCCGCCACTTAATATTAGGGATATAATCGCTCTCCAATTATACATTCAGTCACCTTCTATTATTTTGATACGCTGGCTATCGCTTTTGCTACATAAGGAATATGGGATTCAGAAAGACCTGCAATATTGATGCGTCCATCACCAACACCGTAGATGCCATATTCTTCACGTAATTGATTCATCTGAGTTTCTTTAAAGCCTAGTACAGTAAACATACCTTTATGACTTTCAATGAAATCAAATTGTGACGTGTTATAAGTATTTCGCAATTCATCACATAAACTTTGGCGCAGATTTAACAAACGTTGCTGCATTTCACTCAACTCTTGCTTCCAAATCGTTGTTAGCTCTTGATTCTGAAGAATGGTTTTTACCAACGCCGCACCGTGATCTGGCGGCATGGTGTAAGTTGAGCGAGCAAGCGTCAGTAGCTTACCTTTTGCGTTGCCAACGTGTTCACTATTCTTACCAATCACAATCGCAGCGCCCGTTCTTTCACGGTACAAACCGAAGTTCTTTGAGCAAGAAGTAGTAATTAACATCTCTTCCACGCTGTTCGCCATGTGTTGAAGACCTTTTGCATCTTCTTCGAGGCCGTCACCAAAGCCTTGGTAGGCAATATCAACGAACGGTAAGAAACCATTTTTCTGCGATAGCTTGGTGATTTCCTGCCACGCTTCAAAGTCAATATCGGCACCCGTTGGGTTGTGACAGCAACCGTGCAGTAGTACCACATCTGATGGACCCGCTTTCGATAGGTCATCTAACATTCTTGCAGTATCAACTTGCTTCGTTTCAGGACTGAAGTAATTGTAGTATCGAACCTTTAAGCCTGCAGCTTCCATCACAGGTTTGTGGTTCACATAGCTTGGGTTTGAAATCCAAACTGTGGTGTCTGGTTGAGAAACCTTCATTAAGTCACCCAACATTCGAAGTGCACCACTTGCACCTGGTGTTTGAATCGCAGCTGCGCGATCCATTGCAGAAGTCCCTTTAAGCAGCAGATCAACCATGCTTTGGTTAAACTCTTCACAGCCCGCTAGGCCAACGTAAGCTTTAGTTTTCTGTGTTTCAACAACGATATCTTGAGCCATAGATACAGCTTTCATGATAGGAGTTTCGCCTTGGTCGTTTTTATAAACGCCAATGCCTAAATCGACCTTGTCAGTGCGAGTATCGCCGCGGTAAGCAACAGAAAGAGATAGAATTGGATCTAAAGTTGGTTTTGGTAGATGTGAAAACATGAAAGTCACAACCCTTTGAAATTCAAGTAATGAACTTCACGTTAACATTATCGTAGTCAAATCAGAAACATTTTTTAAGAGAAGCGCTGAGTTCACAGAAGTAATCAGAGATTGGTCATTTTAAAGAGGGGGTTCATGCAAAAATCAAACAATAATGACTGTGTTGCTGGAGGAGCTGGCGAAGATCGCATTAACTAGCCAGAGAGCTCACTCTAAGAAATGGATCAACAACCTCATAGAAGAACCTGACCAACTAACCGCTTAAATACTGATTTGAACTAATAGAACGAGAGAACTCACATCCAAGGGCTGATTGGTTGCATTACGTTAACCATGATGCCCTTTTCGTTTTCCAAGCCTACGAGGGACAACCTCAGATGTCAGTGAATCGATGGATGATTTGGTTTGAACTGCCACGCCAATCGAGCATTGGGTCTGCTTTATCTTGCTCGAAACGACCATCAATTAAAGTATCAACGTATTCTAGCACTTGCTTCTGATTTTCATCCAATTGGCTAAGTTCATAGCCAGTCCACATCCAGATATCTTTGCCTTCACATTCTTCTTTTACGCGTTTAACTAACTTCAGAACTTCAGAAACATTTGCAGGATGCAGAGGATCACCACCAGAAAGTGATAAACCACGGCGCTTGATTCGCGGATCCTTAAGATCGGCAATAATGTGATCTTGTAGCTCTTGAGTGAACAAATGGCCAGAGTCCAACCTTTGCGTCGACTGGTTATAACACCCACGACACTGGTGTACACAGCCCGACACAAACAAAGTGCAGCGTGTGCCTGGGCCATTTACAACGTCGATTTGATGATATTGATGATAATTCATAAGGCAGTATTGAAAACTCGTGATGGCTTAATCGGCTACTTAAAGAGTAGCGAGAAATGAAACCAATGAATAGGTACCGACATTGAGCCGATACCAATCTTGTATTATGAAACGTAGATCTTCTAAGTAAGCTCGCTAACGATCTTAAAGCTCTCTAAAGGTGCTTCACTCGCCGTTTAACTTCTTCTTGCTTACCGAAGTTAAATGGTCGTGCGTCTGGGCTACCAAGGTAACCGCAAACACGGCGTGTTACTGATACTTTAGTTGAGTCATGGTTGCCACATTTAGGACAGGTAAAGCCCTTACTCGTACAATCGAACTCACCGTTGTAACCACACTCGTAACACTCATCAATCGGCGTGTTGGTACCGTAGTAAGGAACTCGTGTGTAGCTGTAATCCCATACGTTTTCTAGCGCTTCGATGTTTTTCTGCATGTTAGGGAATTCACCGTAACAAATGAAACCACCGCTAGAGATTTCAGGATAAGGCATCTCGAAATCAATCTTATCGTATGGGTTCACTTTCTTTTGTACATCTAAGTGGAAGCTGTTTGTGTAGTAACCACGGTCTGTTACGCCATCAATCACACCAAACTCTTTGGTATCGATGCTGCAGAAACGGCTGCATAGGTTTTCACTTGGTGTGCCGTAAAGGCTGAACGCGTAACCTGTCTCTTTCGTCCAAGATTCCACTTCACGCTTCATGTACTCCACTAGCTCAAGCGCTTTAGCACGCATTTCGCCATCGTCGTACAAATGAACTTCAGTGCCGTAAAGTGCAGTCATCGCTTCATGGATACCAATGTAACCAAGAGAAACAGAAGCACGGCCGTTCTTGAAGATATCTGCAATTGAATCATCAGCTTTCAAGCGAACACCACATGCACCTTCCATATATAGGATTGGAGCAACACGTGCCTTCACATTTTCTAGACGAGAAATACGAGTTTCTAATGCGCGACGAGCAAGCTTCAGTTTTTCATCAAGCAACTCGTAGAACTTAGCCATATCTTGTTTTGCGTTGATCGCAATACGTGGCAAGTTCAAGCTTACAACACCTAAGTTGTTACGTCCTTCATGGATAAACTCGCCATTTTCTTCATATGTATTTAAGAAGCTACGGCAACCCATAGGTGTTTTGAATGACCCTGTCACTTCTACTACCTTGTCGTAGTTAAGAATGTCTGGGTACATACGTTTAGACGCACACTCAAGTGCCAGTTGCTTGATATCGTAGTTTGGATCTTGTGGCTGGTGGTTCAAACCGTCTTTGATAGCAAAAACCAGTTTAGGGAACACGGCTGTTTTACGGTTCTTACCTAAACCTGCAATGCGATTCTTAAAGATAGATTGCTGAATCAGTTTCGAGCCCCAGTTTTCACCTAAGCCAAAACCAAACGTAACGAATGGCGTTTGACCATTAGCGGTGTGCAGTGTGTTTACTTCGTATTCAAGAGATTGGAATGCGTCGTAACACTCTTTCTCAGTGCGAGAAATAGCAAACGCTTCTGGGCTGTGAATGTCCCACTCTTTAGCTAACGATAAGTGCTTCTCGTAACTTGCCATCACGTAAGGTTCTAAAACCTCGTCGATGCGGTTGATCGTTGTACCACCGTAAATGTGGCTTGCCACTTGTGCGATGATCTGCGCAGTTACCGCCGTTGCGGTAGAGATAGACTTAGGCGTATCGATTTCTGCGTTACCCATCTTGAAGCCATGCGTTAACATGCCTTTCAAGTCGATAAGCATACAGTTAAACATCGGGAAGAACGGAGCGTAATCGAGATCGTGGTAGTGAATGTCGCCACACTCGTGAGCATGTACGATGTCACGTGGCAAAATGTGAGTTTTCGCATAGTGTTTAGCCACGATCCCCGCTAGCAAGTCACGCTGAGTTGGGATTACTTTGCCATCTTTGTTCGCGTTTTCATTGATTAGATCAACGTTGCTTTCTTCGATCAAACCTTCGATTTCACGAGTTAAGGCACTTTGCTTTTCACGAGCGATGTCGCGGTCGTGACGATATTCGATGTATGCGCGTGCCAGAGACTTATATGGTCCCTGCATTAGCTCATTCTCGACCATTGTTTGAATTTCAGAGATATGAACTTCATCGTAGTCTTCGAGCTTCAACTCAACTGCTAATGCCACATTCAATGCATAAATAGCAATTTCCTTATCGGTTTTATCTGATGCTGCTTCCACTGCAGCCTGGATGCGATCTCTACTGAATGGAGCTCTTGAGCCATCACGCTTGATTACGATTGATTTCACCACTTCTCCTTACTCTTGAGGTATTCACAGACTTATCCACAAAGGCACTATATAGAGCTATTTGCCGTTAAACTAACACTAGATATTGTGGCGTATTTAACGAGAACCACCAAACTTGAGTATTGATTTGGATCAATAAAAAGAGAACGCTGACTAAGATCAATTCAATATTATTACGCTAGTTCTCAACTCGAAAAGAAACAATGTAACAATAAAAAACTGCTAAAAAGAGTTGAATTTTTACTAAGTGTTGTAGGATAACGGCTCATCAATATTGGTCGACAAATTTAGGGATATTTGGGATGAAACGACTACAAAAGTGGTTAATGTTAGGCTGCCTAATCGGTAACCAAGCAATTGCTGAACCTTTAACCATATCCAGTTGGAATATCGAATGGTTATCAACCAACGAGGCTGTGAATAAGTTTTCTGATAAACGAGAGCAAGCCGACTTCGATAAACTCGGAACGTATTTTCAATCCTTAAACGCCGATGTGGTTGCTTTTCAAGAAGTCGATGACGTAAATGCCATACAACTTGTGGCTGGTGATCAATATCAGATCTTAATGTCTGACCGGGTGCTACCCAAGAACAGCAACCACCAATTTAAAGAAGTGAACCAATACACGGGTTTTGCGGTTCGTAAAGGAGTAACCCTCACCGACTACGCTGACTTTCCACTTGAAACTACGCCCAAAAGTAAGCTTAGATTTGCTAGCTATATCGTTATAAAGACAGAGACTAGACCCATTCACATGCTATCTGTTCATTTAAAAGCAGGATGCAGTGGTGCTTATAAGTCCAACCGCGATTGCTCACGTTTAAAAGAGCAAGCTCAGCAACTGAACAAGTGGATAAAGCAAAGGGAGCGCAAGAATGAAGACTACGCCATTCTTGGCGACTTTAACCATAACCTCGCTTTCTCACGAGATTGGATGTGGAAACAGTTAACAAAATATACTGATGCACAGTTAGCGACACGAAAGACACGCGCAGACTGCAAAGTGCGCTCTAACCGAAACAATCATCGTACGCATCAGTTCCGATCTGTTATTGATCATATTGTGGTGAGTAAATCATTGAATGCAGAACCTGCGAAACAACAAGTATTCAAAACACAAGATGTTCTGGACTACAAACTCAGCGATCACTGCCCAGTTACAACGACAATCAACTAATTATTGTAGATCTAAAAAGAGACCGACTGGCTATAGAGCTAAAGCGAGTCGGCTTCTCAAATGTTTATATCAAGCCAATTAGATACACGATAGGTTTAACTTAACAGGTTTTATGTGTTGGACCTGCTAACCACATTCCCACCAGCATGCTTATCATAAATACCCATACGCTTGGGTTACCTCCGCTAAGACTCGTCACCGCTGGTCCAGGACAAAAGCCAGCAAGCCCCCAACCTAAGCCAAACGCTGTAGAACCCACAACCAGCTTTCTGTCAATTAATGGATTATTAAGGCTATCTAATCGCTCTCCATTGATCGCTTTTTCTCGCTTTTTAATGACTAGAAGATAAAACGGCGCAAACACCATCAGTGCACCGCCCATTACGAATGCCAGACTTATGTCCCAATCACCTGTAATGTCTAAGAAGCCGAGTACCTTGTTAGGATCTACCATGCCTGAAATGATCATACCTGAACCAAATAGGATGCCTGAAAGCAAACCAACAAGGATAGTAAATGAAGAGTTTTTCATTATGCCTCCAAACCCATTAGGTTCTTAATAAGCACCGTAGCCATTGCGATACCCATGAATATACAAGTCGCTATAATTGAACGTTTAGATAAACGTGCCATGCCCACAATACCATGTCCGCTTGTACAACCATTCGCTGTTTTAGTGCCAAAGCCAACTAACAGACCAGCGATAACCACCACTACGAGATTCATCTCTTCCAGTTGTGGGAGTTGGTAACCGGTAGGAATCAACAACCAACCACTTACTACCATTCCAACAACAAATGCGATGCGCCATTGCTTTTCAGTTTTTTCTGTATTCGTGATTTTGCTTTCTTTGTTACTGATACAAACAGGCAATAATCGACTGACAATTCCGCTAATACCAGCGACTCGACCAATCCCGAGCATTAAGACAATAGCCGACATGCCCAACAGCATGCCGCCGAAAAAGGCATTCCAAGGAATCAAACTCAACACAGATCTCTCCTATCCACAAACATCATAACTTTCAATCACATTAAATTAGATATTACTAATAAATATAAATTAGTCAATGCTAATACAGCTTATCCCATTTATACCTACAATCGGCTCCTTGTCATTCAGCTAGCTGTGAGCTCCCAACAAACAAAAAGCCCTTAGGCGTTAACCTAAGGGCTTTTGATTTCATTTGAGCTGTATCTGCTACTTAGTCTTGTTCTTTTCAGCTATCCACTGTGACATGTACTTGGTGCTTGCCATGGTGTGGTGCTTGAGCATTGAACCGAAGAAATTATCCAATCGGTGCGAATCAAGCTCAGAAACCAACGCCGTTAATCGTTCGATCAATTGATTGCCTAACTTATCTTGCTCGTAATGCGTTTCAAGAATAGAGTGACACTGGCTTTGAGCTTTCAGCCACTTTTCTTCATCGCGATAAAGTTCAACTGCTGCAACCACAAACTCATCGATATCGTCAGCCACCGTACCCGGCCATTGCAGTTCACCTGGCGATAGCATGCCTTCACTGCCAATCTGACTCGTCACATTCGGGGTTTGTAGCTTCATCGCGTCAAGTAACTTGCCTTTAATGCCCGCACCAAAACGTAATGGTGCAACACATACACGTGCCTCTTCCATCACTTCTTGAGCATCTTTAGCCCAACCTTTGATGTGGAAACCGGTTTTAGGGTTATGCAAAGCGGTTGCCTTTGGCGGCGGGTATGATCCGTATATATGAAGCTCAGTATCAGGCAACTGCTTACGAATCTTCGGCCAAATCTTTTGTAACTGAAGCACTGCATCCCAGTTAGGTGCATGCCTAAAGTTACCTATCGTCATGAAATGCTTACGTTCTTCATAGCTTTTCGTGCGTTCAGGCAAAGTCTTAAGATCAACCATGAAAGGTAGATGATGTAGAAGCTTTGGATCGATATTGAACTCAGATTGGAGCAGCTCCATCTCGTAACTTGAAATGATCAACGAAAGATCACAGCGCAGAATCGCGGCAATTTCACGCTTGGCCAGATCACTGTACAGGTGTTCTTTCGTCAGGTCTGTCTCTTTCTTAACAGCTTCGTGTCGAGCATTGCGTAGGAACTGTAAATCTTCAGTATCCAATAGCTTAAAGGCATTAGGACATACCTTCTCAACACGCCAACCAAATTGTTCTTCCATCATGAAACGGTCAAACATGACAACATCAGGTTGTAGCTGTTCGATGTACTGATCAAAGCTATCGCAATTCAGCTTAATAGATTGGCTCGTGATACCCTCTTCAGAGAGATCAATCATGTGCTCAGTTTCTTGAGCAGGCGTTGCGAATTCAACAGACCAGCCTTGTCGTTTAAACAGGCGTAAAAGTGACATCATATGGCTGCCAGCCGCCGATGAATTCGGTTCTGGCCAAACGTAGCCAATTGCTAAAACTTTCTTCAAAATACTTCCTAAGAAATAACAAAAGGGACTCTATAAGCCCCTTATTGAACATTTACTGATAATTATAATAAGCTCTAAGAACTCAGCGATTCGATTCGCTCACCGACATTGCGAG
This sequence comes from Pseudoalteromonas sp. G5_S1_14_S5, assembly GCF_054968605.1. Lineage (NCBI taxonomy): Bacteria > Pseudomonadati > Pseudomonadota > Gammaproteobacteria > Alteromonadales > Pseudoalteromonadaceae > Pseudoalteromonas > Pseudoalteromonas sp. G5_S1_14_S5. Next base: position 29,517 of record NZ_JBQKUM010000029.1, read on the forward strand.
CTATCATAAGCACTTCATCCGCAGAGTACAGATTTGAAATCGTAGTTTCGACTTCTGCACCCAATGTAGATTGATACAGCTTTTGTGCAAAGTTGTCCGCCCTGGTGGTCACTAATACATGTTTTAGTGTCGAGCCTTGCTCTGCAAGTTTCTGCTTCACTAGCGGCAAAGGATCTAGAATCAGCTTTTTTCCAACCCTTGCGCACTCGGTAACAAGCAAGTTGCTCCAACTCTAAAACAGCTCAAGGCCTAAACCCACTTTTTGATCCCATATAATGTAACCAACAATCTCCCTTCACTTTCTGCAACGAAGTTAAGAAAGCGTGGCGCAGCATTTAAGTTAAATTGTAACTAACCCTTCGAGTTTTGTTGTCGAACAAAGTAGCTTGGTGAACTAAAGCTGCCCACCAAGGTCAGCTTTATCCATTAGACGAACTTGCACCTTAACTGCTACTCGCTTTCTGAGTTAGGGCGCGTTTTACAGTGTAAAATGGCCTTTTCTAATAGCTCTAATGCTGATTGCTCCACTTCTGGCAGTTTGGCACCTGATTGACCTAACGGCTCTACACGGTTACCCCATTTAATATGGCCTGCTCCCCAAGTTAAACCAGCACCAAATGCTGCAACCAAGATATTTGAATTAGGCTCAACAAAACCTTGCTCTAGTGATTCACATAGTGCAATTGGCACGGTCGCTGCCGACGTGTTGCCGTAGTTTTGAATGTTCACAAAGGCTTTTTCACGCTCAATACCAGCCATATCGCAAAGCGTTTGAATAATTCGGATGTTCGCCTGATGTGGAATCACAACATCAATGTTGTCTGTTGAGATACCTGTGCGGCTCAATACGGTATGCGCTGCCGCCCCCATGCCTTTAACTGCACGCTTGAAGATCTCTTTACCTACGAAATCAAAGTCCCAATAACCGTTATCAGCCGCAAAACGGTCCATAGAAGTACCGAACTTAGGCACTGCTAGAATATCTCGGCCTTCAGCATCACATCCGATTTGCGCTTCTTGGAGACCAACTTGCTCTTCAGTGCGAGAAAGTACGACTGCACCCGCACCATCACCGAATAGAACCGCAGTATCACGCTTGGTCCAGTCAATGAAGAATGAAAGACGCTCTGCACCCACAACGACAGCGTTGCGGTAGTTGCCGGCTTGAATCAATCGAGTTGCTGTTTCAACACCGTAGATGAAGCCTGTGCAGGCTGCATTAAGGTCAAAAGCCGCAGCGCTCTTGATACCTAAGTTCTGTTGAACTTTCGATGCAGTATTTGGAATAAGAGAATCTGGGCTACACGTCGCAACAATAACTAGATCGATGTCTTCAGCCGTTAGGCCAGCACACGCCATTGCGTGCTGAGCAGCAACGGTCGCTAGCTCAGAGGTATTTACATGACTGATACGACGGTTTTCGATACCAGTTCGAGTGCGAATCCACTCGTCAGACGTATCAATAAATGTGCTTAAATCATCATTGGACAGCACAGCTGGTGGCAGACACTTTCCCCAGCCCGTAATCTCGGCGTAAAATTTTGTCATCATTTACCTGTTTATTGTTTGTTTTTATTTGAGTATCGTATTCATGTTTTAAACAGTATAAGCGTTCCGTACGTGATTCGTAAATCGCGTTAGCCACGGAGATGCAATAAAAAGAGAAAGTTATGTCTACATTCAACACTCGTTGCCCTGATTGCAGTAGCGTAAACCGAGTTCCTTCAGAAAGAATTTCAGAAAGCCCTACTTGTGGTAAGTGCAAAAATGCACTTCTAGACGGCGCACCAATCGAAGGTACATCACTGAATTTCCAATCGATTTTGAACAGTTCACAACCTGTCGTTGTCGATTTTTGGGCGACATGGTGCAACCCATGTGTAGGTTTCGCACCTGTATTTAGCGATGTCGCGAAAGAGCGCGCTGGCGATGTTCGATTTGTTAAAATCGATACCGAAGCTCAACAGCAACTGGCGGCTATGTATCAAATCAGAAGCATCCCAACGGTGATGGTATTCAAGAACGGTCAGCGTGTTGATACGATCAACGGTGCCTTACCAAAAGGTCAATTTGATCAATGGCTTAATCAAGCTTTAGCTAAATAAGTTTGCCTAAAATCATTCATTAACCGGCAAACAAAAATAGGTTATGAGCCCCTAATAAATAAGGCTTCATAACCTATATTCAGACAACAATTTATCGTATTGTCTTCTAAACACTTAATTCGTGTTCTGCTTTCTCACCTGCTTCATGCTTGTTCAAATCACTCTTCTGATTCAAGTCGCTTTGTTCACTCAAACCATATTGCTCTTTGATCTGATCAGCAATTTTCTCTGCGATCATGATGGTTGGCGCATTGGTATTCGCACCGACAAGTGTCGGCATAATTGAAGCATCAATGACTCGTAAACTCTCTAGCCCATGAACTTTTAAATCTTTGTCCACTACTGCCAGTACATCATCGGCGGTGCCCATTTTACAGGTTCCTACAGGGTGGTACTGGGTATCTGAACGATTACGGATATCTTGTTCAATCGCCTTGTCATCATTGGCATCGACCGGATAAAAAGCATCACCACGAATATCATCGAACGCTTCGCTTTCTAGCATCTGATATTGCTTCTTCCACCCTTTAATCATGATTTCCATATCATCAGGGTGACTGAAAAACGCTGGGTCGATCTTTGGTGGATCGTAAGGATCAGAGCTATTGAGTGTCACGGTGCCATGGCTTTTAGGCCTCAGCAAGGTGACATGTGAGGTAAACCCATGACTAGTATGGATTTTTCTCGCATGGTCATCCACTACCGCAACGACAAATACAAACTCCAAATCCGGCACTGCGATATGATCATCAGAACAAAGAAAACCAATGCCTTCTGCAAAGTTGCTGCTCATTTTTCCACGGCGCTCTTTGTGCCAAAGAGGTAATGCTTTGGTCATTTCAGCGGCCATTTGCAACGAAATACCGAAGGTTTCTCGCTTTTCGCTGCATTTATAAGAGTGCACCAAATCGATATGATCTTGCAGGTTCTTACCTACTCCTGGCAGCTCATGGACTTGCTCGATGCTATGTTCCGCCAGCTCATCTTTAGCACCCACGCCTGACAGCAACAACAGTTGAGGAGATCCAAAAGCGCCTGCAGATAGAATGACTTCCTTGTTACATCGAATCTGGTAGCGCTTACCGTTAGAACCGTATTCAACTCCAACCGCTTTCTTAACTTCAAACAAGACCTTATGTGTGGTTGCTTTGGTTACGACAGTAAGGTTGGGACGCGATAAACTGGGCGTCAAGTAAGCCTTGGCTGCACTGCATCGCTCACCATTTAACTGAGTTACCTGAGTCGGCATGGCACCAAACTGAGCGGCTCCGTTGATATCTTCATTTCGCGGTACACCGATCGATTCACATGCGGACAAGTAGCGTTCCAACATTGGGCTTGGTGACCTTAGGTTTGCCACATTCAAGGGACCTCCTTGACCATGATATTCATCTTTGTGTACTTCGTTGTTTTCAGCTTTCTTAAAGTAAGGCAGGCATGACTCATAGCCCCATCCTGCATTACCTAAACTTTCCCAAGTGTCATAGTCATAACGATGACCACGCGCGTACATCATGGTGTTAATAGAACTCGACCCACCAAGCGTCTTCCCTCTTGGCTGATAACCTTTTCGACCATTTAAGCCCGGCTGTTCAACCGTCTCAAAAGCCCAGTTATTGAGTTTGGTCGGCATCATCGCCACAATGCCAACTGGAGTATGAATAAAGGGGCTCGTGTCTTTGCCACCAGCCTCGAGCAAACAAACAGTAGTACTCGGGTCTTCTGACAGTCGAGAAGCCATCACACACCCAGCAGAACCACCGCCTACAATAATAAAGTCATAGTTATCCATTGATTGCCTCCGCAACTTCTAAAGGATGTAGCTCTCGCTTTAAGATTTTTCCTTTTGCCGTCATGGGTAGCGCGCTACGAATGAATACTTTACGAGGATATTTGTAATCAGCCAGTTGTTCTCGACACCATGCCATTAAGGCTTTGCTGTCACATTGTGTATGCTCGTGCAGTACCACATGGGCATGAATCTCTTCCCCCAACTGTTCATGATGTTCACCAACTACGGCTACCATCTCGCCCCCCGGGTGACGCATCAACACTTCTTCGCTCTCTCTCAGGTGGACGTTGTAACCACCACGGATAATCATGTCTTTAACACGGTCAACAATGAACAAGTTCCCGTGCTCATCAACACGCCCGATATCACCCGTTAAAAACCAGCCATTTCTGATCGCTTCTGACGTTGCTTCAGGTCGTTGATAATACCCTTTCATGACACTTGGGCTCTTAATACACACTTCGCCCAACTCTCCCATTGCGACCGAGTTACCTTCTACATCAACAATCTTGATAAGATGTCCACACAGTGGTTGGCCGACACTGGCAGACAGTCGATCACCATCAATGTGATTAAAGGTCGCGACTGGCGCAGTTTCAGAGAGCCCGTATCCTTCCAATACTGACCGTTCAAAGCGCGACTCAAACTGACGAATCACCTCAAGTGGCTTAGACGCCCCTCCAGACACGCAAGTGCTACGTTCTAAGTTAACAGCAAAATTGTGCATCCATGATCTCCTTGTTTGGCTGGACCTAGCGGTCACATTCGCCTTAGACGTTTAATCGTTGTAATGAGTTTTGTCTTTGTTGCTACGGTAGTCGCATATTGGAGCGTCACGTCAATAAAAGTGATTATTGAGAAAAGTGTTGGAAACGGACCAATGTGCAACTTGTGAAATTACAACATTTTGATAACATCCCGAACAGGTTTCAAAAAGACAAAAACCGGTGATATTCGGACACAGCTCTAATGAGCCAAGTAAAACTTCGAACTCACGAATAAAAGAATTAACTTAGGGAAGTGAGAACAGACGAGAGGCAAAAATGTTAAGTGTTCGGTTAAGATGACAAACTTCAACAAGAGGAATTCTATGGAATACACCGCAGTCTATGAACCCGATATGCAAGCATTCGGTATTCTTGACCTTCAACTACTGCATCGTTACACGTCAACGGCTCTCAGTATCGAAACGTTACTTGAAGGCAGCAACATTGATGATCTTCAGCTCAATACGCCAGATACTCACATTATTTTGGCGCAAAAGTTGGCGGTATTCAGTAACGCACTAGCGAACACGGATCAAGGCGGATTAGGTTTACGAGTTGGTCAGCAGGCACGATTTAGCGACTTTGGTGTGTTGGGCTATGCAGTGTTCAGTAGCGAAACGCTATTAGATGCTTTACTGATCGGATTCAAATATTTACAACTTGCGGGCCCCGTACTGAGAAAGACGATGTCTGTTGAGGATAACGTTGGGTACTTTCGCGCAGAACAACTGATCGACTTAGACTCTGTGCTACCATTTTGTTGCGAGTATTGGTTTGCTGCGATCCAAAGTCTGTGTGAAGAAGTGCTGCAACAGCATTTCCCATCACAAGTGATCCGCTTACCTTATCCGAAGCCAGAGTACGGTGAGCTTTATACAGAGGTTTTCCGTTGCCCTGTTGAATTTAATAGTGACCGCCTTGAATGGCAATTTGATGCGACCAGCTTATACTCTCCTCTACCCACAGCTAATACCATCACATTACAAATGTGTCTCAAGTCATGTGATGACATGTTGGCAAAGGTAAGTGCCTCTACCAGCCTCAAAGAGAAAGTATCTCAAATGCTTCTTGAGAGGCATGGATGTTACCCTTCGATAGAATCGATCTCCTCAGAGTTGGGCATGTCTTCTCGCACTTTGCGTCGCCATCTTAAAGCGGCCGATACAAGTTACCAGAAAATACTCGATCACGTTCGTTTCCATCTTTCTCGACACTATCTATCGTCGACAAAAATGAGTATTGAAGAGATTTCTGAGCGTGTTGGTTTTTCTGACAGTGCCAACTTTCGTCACGCATTTCGTAAATGGAGTGGCAGCTCACCACGCCAATACCGAAAAGACGCGCTCTTATCGTAAACTGCACTTCAAGTTTAATTTCAACGCTACAAATAGATTTGTTTTCACCCTCTCAATTAAGTAGCCAATGAACAAGGGTTTAACGGCTTTTTGACCACATGAAATCTCGTGAAATCACCAAATATTGTAACGGGATTTTAATTTCATCAGTCGACAAATTTCTTTTATCTTAACGACCATTTTTATTCGTTTTACCCAATTCAGTTTCTCCCCCATAGTCGCGTAAAATTCATCGTTTCTCACCTTTCGGAGGCTCCTGCATTGGACAACATCCAACCAACAACTCGCATAACCGTTCCAGTTATTGCACTGTCTTTCTACGCGGTCGCTTCAGGCTACCTAATGAGCTCATTGCCATTAATGCTATCTGAATACGGCCTAGACAGTAATCTATCGAGTTGGTTGGCGAGTGCCTTTTATGCAGGCCTTTTAGCGGGTACGTTATTGATTGAACGTGCGATTGCACGTATCTGTCACAAAGACGCGTTTGTAATGGCACTGAGCGTGTTTATCGCAACGACTCTTGTGTTGCCATTAATCCCACACCAAGCAGTTTGGCTAATTGCGCGCTTTGTTGCGGGGGGGGGGGGCGGTTGCGGGTATTTTCGTCATTGTTGAATCATGGCTAATGAGCGGTGATGAATCACAACGTGCAAAACGCTTAGCGATTTACATGTGTTCACTGTACGGCGGTTCTGCAGTTGGTCAGTTGGGAATTGGTTACCTAGGTATTACTGGCAGTATACCTTTTATTGCGATGTTGACCCTGCTATTCGGAGCGATCATTGTATTGATGTACGGACAAGCGACACCACCACAGATCCATCATGCTCAGTCTTTGTCTCTAAAACAGTTCAGCAAATTGAGCCACAGTGCGTTAATCGGCTGCATCGTATCAGGACTTACGCTAGGGGCAATTTACGGTTTAATGCCTGTAGAGCTTGCTCAACGTAATATTGCGCATGAAGACATTAGTGGTTTGATGGCATTAGTAATCATGGGTGGTATGGCTGTACAGCCGATGGTGACTTGGTTATCTCACCATGTAGGTCAGGTGTTACTAATGGCTCTGTTTTGCCTACTTGGCGTAGCAGGCATTGGCGTGTTAACCATTAATCAGGATTTCTACGTATTAGGTATGAGCCTATTCGTGTTTAGGCATGGCAACGTTCGCGCTATACCCAATTGCTATTAACTTGGGCAGTCGTAACTTAGATCCAAGTTACTTGGTATCAGCAACTCAAATCATGCTGCTTTGCTATAGCATTGGCTCTGTTGCAGGTCCGATCATGGCAGAAAGCTTCATGGATTCACAAGCAGGGTTGTTCACTTATCTGTTTGCATCCTTATTAGCGACGACGATTTACATGTTGATTGCAAGCCTTAAACGCTCTCATCTACAAATTGCGGGCGAATAAGTCGTTACCTTACTTTTGAGCGATACACTTAGGGGCTCTTTACTAAAGACAATACGTCCAAATGAAGCGCCCTTTTTTGTACACGATATTTAGAGGTTTACACTAGGGTTGGAACACATAGCCTTAGCCAATGATCGTTAGCATTAAACCGTCACCAATCGAAATAGCGTTTCAACAGAAAGAACAAAAGCGTTATGGCGCAATAGCTTGTACTAATGTTGCGATTGTTAACATTCCGCCCTCTTCTTAAGTGAAACCAAACGTATAGACATTCACCGAACCTCGTTCAACCCAGTAGTAAATATTGAGTTCTAGAGCTAAAATGATTATCCTTCACCGCTTAAACTAAATACAAGGCTATGCAGTAATGAACCGTAAGAAAAAAATTAATCAAATTCTAAAAAAGAAGCAGAAAAAAGCGAATTCTAAACTGCATACAAGTAATAAGCCTCGCTACATTTCTAAAGCTGAACGCGCAAAGATGGAAGCAGAAGAACAGGCTCAAGCAGCGCAAACGGAAGGTGTTGTCGAAGCAACTGTTGAAGCTGAAGAAACTAAAGCTGCAGAGTAAGGTTAAGCTCTCACTGTGCATTCTTACCTGGCTTTTTGCTAAAAGGTAAGTACAAAAAAAGCAGCCTCTATTTAGGCTGCTTTTTTGATCCTGATGTATTTAATCTCGTTGATTAGCCTTTGAATAGCTTTACTTCCCAACGAGAGAATGGTGCTTGAGCATTAATTCCTGCTCTACCCCAACGATCGACTGAGTCCACTACTAAAATACGCTCATTGGGCACTAGTGACTTAATCAAGTTACTCGGCTTTTTCGCTGTAACAAGCCATAGGGCATCATCTTCCGAAAACATCGCTTTAAGTTTCGCTTTGTCTTGCTCTGTCCATTCAAGCTCAGCCTTGAACATGCGGTCTTCAACATACAGTTGGCTACCAGACGCAAAATCTTCCAAGCTTTCCGAAAGCAAGAGTACGGAGTCTACCTCATTATCAAGCAATACAGCTTGTTGCTTGTTAATCAGTTCACGAACATCCAACATCACGCGCTGCAGATTACTATCAATAGCTTCAGCCTGCTCTGGCCACAATAACTTAAAGTCATCAGCCACAATCGCAGCCATGCGCGTTAAGTTGGTTAGATTTAACCAAGCATACTTAGACACTTCGCCATTCGATAACGTAAGTGCTGCAACACCTTGTGCTCGAGGCGTAATAGCTTGAGCTGCATCGACCTCAACCAAGCGGATATTGCCTTGTCTTGCGTATACGAATGTAGGGTCGGCTTGCCAGATCGATGACAGAGTAAGAGCAACGGTCGCCTTTTCGCCAGACTTAAGCACTTTGCTTGCTCCCTTGGTACCAAACCAATTCGGCAGACGATCAATACCATAGCGTTTTGGTGGCAGATACTCGGTCGTGATGTCAGTGCCTTTAGTTAGCTCTGTCGCTAGTGCATAGGTTACAGGTGTACTCGTTAGAATATCTTCTGCATTCGCTTTAAGTGACACCACTAAGCCAGCCATTAACACACTGCCAAGCACACCAACTTGAGCCATTACTTTGACTGAGTTCGACATACGTTTAATTAAAGAAGTCATGATTACGCCTTTCTTACAATTCGGTATAGCGTTGCTGCAAGGAAAAACGTTGCAGAAACAATGATGATTGAAGCACCCGACGGTACTGGCAATTTAAGCTCCATTGGTAATACCGTGCCAACCAGACAAGCAACGGTCGCAAGCAGAGCTGATAACAACACAAAGCTACCCATGCGCTTGGTTAGCAGTCGAGCTGTCGCACCTGGAATCAGTAATAACGCACCCACTAGAACTGCACCTATGATCTTTACAGCAGCAATCGTGACTAACGTAATCATCATGACAAATAAGTAGTCGTAGAAACTGGTGTTGTAACCGCGAACTTTCGCTATGTCAGGGCTAATACAGGTAAGCAGGATACGGTTGAATGTCGGTATCAAAAGCAAAATGATGATCGCGCAACTGCCTGCGAGAATCGCTAAGTCTTGATCCGTTACCGTAAGGATCGAACCAAACAATACGTTCTCAAGCATGTGAATATTGATCTTACGAGCCACGTACATCAGTAACGCTGCCCCCACAGCCAATGCCAGCGCAAGGAACACACCAACCAAGGTATCGTATGGCACGTTGGTTCGGTTTCTTACAAAGTGCAGAAGCAACGCGAATATCATACAGAAACTAAACAGCCCAATAATCGGATTTTCTGGCGGCTCGCCAAGTAGAACGCCGATTGCGATACCAGTTAACGCAGCGTGTCCGACAGCTTCAGAAAAGAAAGCTAGACGCTTTGCAATCACCAAAGTACCAAGACCACCTAGCAGAGGGCCAAGCAATAAGGCTGCGACCAAAGCATTTACCATGAAGGCATACATGAAGCTCTCAGATAACAAACCCGCTTCCACACCACTAATGGCAAGTTGTCGTAACCAATCCATTACGCAACCTCCTTCGAATTAGTCATTACTGAGCCACTACTGTAGTGCTGGAATAGGCTTTCGATCTTCGTTGGATGCAGTACTTGCTCATGTGGGCCGCTATCCACTAAGAATCGGTTAACGACATGCACGTTCGCTTCAAGTCGACGTACCGCAGTAACATCGTGGTGAACCGCTAGAATCGTTCGGCCTTCATCAACACATTCACGAATCAGCGATTCCAAATAGCGAACGCCCTGCTCGTCCATGCCCGTCGTAGGTTCATCTAATACCAGTAAGCTCGGGTTATCCAATAACGCTTGAGCAAACAGCACGCGTTGTTGTTCACCACCGGACAACTGTCCCATACGCCGGTCGCTACGAGTCGCCATACCAACGCGATCTAACTGCGCGAGAGCAAGGTCTAACTGCTTTGATTTACGACGCCAAAACAGAGGGATTCGCGTCTGATTTAGCAGAACAAAGTCCATGACCGTCAAAGGTAAGCTCGACTCGAATGTCGCTTTTTGAGGCACGTAACCAATACTTGGCTTTTCTGGCCAATGAATGTTGATCGATCCTGAGAAAGGCGTCAGTCCTAGAACTGATCTCAGCAAAGAAGTCTTGCCACCACCGTTTGGCCCCATGATCACATGACACTCGCCCGCTTTGAGTTCTAGCGAGATATCATCAAGAATCACATTGTTATCGTACTGCAGACCCAGTTTATTGATTGAGATTGCTGGACCTAGCATTATGCGTTCCCACTTTTAGCTTGGTTCGCCGCTGCGAACTTCATTGCTTCGATCAACGTTTCTAGGTTCTTCTTCATCTCAACTTCGACTTTGTCGTCTTCGTATTCGCCGTGGGTCATGTGAGAGAAACGATAAAGCTGGACGCCGGTTTCCGCTTCAATCGTGTCAACAAAACGGTTTGGCATGTTTAACTCGTAGAACAGAACATCAATACCCGATGCACGGATTTTCTCGATCGTCTCTTGAAGTTGGCTAGCACTTGGCTCAACTCCGTGTGCTGGCTCGATTACCGCCGCGACATCAACACCAAACTCTTGAAGAATGTAACCATAAGCGTTGTGTGTCGTCGCAACCTTCATACCTGATGTATTTAACTCACCTAATGACAACATCGCATCACGCTTCATGAAACGAAATTGCTTTGCGTACTTACGCGCATTCTTGCGATAAAACGCAGCGTTGTCTGGGTCGAGTTTAGCAACTTCACTGGCAATGGTGTAAACCTTCTGAATGGTTGTCGAAAGCCCAACGAAGGTGTGCGGGTTAACAGCACCCTGACCAACAGATTGACCAAGAGCCGGAAGCAAAGGTACCTCTTTGTTTGCCTCGATCACAACCAAATCATCACGTTGCGCTGCTGCAATAACTTTAAGCGCAAAGTCATCGTGACCAATACCGTTTACTACAATTGCATCCATCTGGCTCAATCGCTTCAGGTCGTTCGGTTGTGGTAGGTAGTTATGTGGGTTAAAACCAGCGTCAACCAAAGGAAGAATGTTCACTTTGTCGCCGACTACGGCTTTCACATAGCTGTAGTAAGGTTGTAGTGTAATACCAATCGTCAGTTTGTTACTGTCGACCGTGTATTCTTTTGCTAATGTATTCGGTGCCATAAACACCGCTAACAACGACATGAACAGAGTCATAATTCGCATAGTAAATCTCTTATTTTTAGTGAGCATCGATTGCATGATGCTGTTCAACTTCTGATTCATTCACAACCATTTTCCAACCTTCAGATTCAAGTGTGTGCTCATCAAAAGCACTAGGCTGTTTTGCTATACCACCAAAGAAAATCCAGATTTCAGGAGAAACGCTGTTCGCGTTCAGAATAAAAGAATCCGCAAAGCCATGATCAGTTTCTGTAGCTTGTTTACTTGGTGTCGGATATTCACTTGGAGTAGAGAAGTAGTAACCGCGCTCGTCCAGTAGCCAAGCATGAGAGCCTTTACGCTTCCAACTCTGGTCTTCTACAAATGGCGCAACCCATTCATCTTTAAGTGACTTAACACTTGGCCATTCGCCATCTGAGTCCATACGCAAGTCACGAATTTCTTCATGAGCCAAACGCAGCTCTGATAGCATCGCCAAGTTTTCTTGTTCAACATCCGTTACTAGAACTTGATGATCAAGTGCGGCTTTCACGTGAGATTCCGCCTGATGAAATGGGATCGCGACGGTTGCAAAGCAAAGGATGAATACAATGATCAATCCAACCCATTTCCCCTCTCTACCACCAGTATCGGCACGTACGCTTTGAATCATCATTTTTCGTTGATCTCTACGACATCAACTTCAACAGGAAATTCGTGGCCAGAATCGAACACCAGGTAAAACTCAGTGTCTGGATGTGGAAACTCAACGATAGAGCGCTTATCAGTCACCTCTTTTGCAATCAAATTGTCTTCGTAATCGTACATCTCAACCGCATAATCAATCGCCTTGCTGCCATCAGAGTAACCCGCTTCACAAGCGACGGTTTTTCCTACAAACCAACAACTCATCAATGGGAAGTGTGCTTGTGCAGGTAATGCAGCGAAACCAAGTCCCAATGCTAAGCAAGGAGTCATTAAAGCGTTCAGTTTTGTTTTTATTGTCATGGTTTGTACCCTAGCCACAGTGTAAATTCTCAGTCATAAACTGAGCGATAAAGGGCTCAAATGAGCCCTTAAGTTTTTTGTCGCTTAATCGGGGTCTAGCCCGATATCACAGACTATTGAAGTAGTGTTTCGAACGTTAGGTGAACGTTGGCACTCGCTTTGTCCGCCAGTGGGTTGTCAATCAACTCACCTTTGTAGTTCGCCTTCATTACGTAACGACCCGCTACGTCTGGAGTAAACGTGATTTTACCATTCTCATCGCTCACCACGTCAATCTGCTCTTGGTGGTTGCGGTAAAGTGTGCCTTCACGAGTGATTTCCGCTGTAACACCTTTCTGAACTTCACCGTTGTAGAAGAACTGGAATGTTACTTGTTCGCCTTCAATGATGTCTGAAGGGTGTGTAATAGGCTTCATTTCAAGTAGCTTACCTTCAATTTTGAAAACTGAATCTGATGGCTTACCTACTGTGATGTAGCTTTCAGCACGTGTGAAACTGATTTGTGTTACCACGTCACGTGCTTTTTCTGGTAGCACTGAATCGCGCTCAGCTTTGTTTGCCTTAACCCACTTAACCGTGTCACGACGACCCGCTTTATACTGTGTGTAGTAAGACGGATAGTTGTTGATAGCCACTTTGTGCGTACCTTCTTCTTCAAAGTAGAAGTCGAAGATTGAACGACGCTTACCACGAATCACAAAGTTAGGGCGTTCACTGCGGCCATCTGGCATGATGACATGAGCATTTTCGCTACCAGCAGGCTTATCAAACACAAACGTACCGTGAGACGCCGTTACGTCGAACGTTAGCCAATCACCACCTTCTTTAGATACAGTGAAGTGAGATGGCAAAATCCAACGTGGGTGAGCTTGTGCTGTTGTCGTTGCTGCTAAGCCAAATGCCATAACACCCGCTAGTGCAAGCGCCTTAATTTTTGTCTGTTTCATCATGTTTGGTTCCATTATTTATAATTGTTAGCCGTGCCGCTCTATCTGAGCCTACGATGACGACTTTCTATTCTGTTCAGTATGCTTTTACTGTTCGCACTTACTTTTTAGCGATGTAGTTCAAGGTGATTTCACCCGTCTCTTCTGTTGCTTTTAATGCGTAAGATGCGTTTGAATCCGTAAGAGATACTTTTTGGCGAAGGTAGTTACGACCACCATGTTCACGAACCACTTCGATATGAACCGTATACTCACCTTGTTCAAGCGTTTCACCGCTGTCGCTCTTTCCATCCCAAACAAAACGGTATTGACCCGCAGGACGTGTCGCAGACGTCACCGCATCAACCAATTCACGATCGTAACGGCCAACTTTTCTCCACCAGCTACGTAGGTCTTTAAGCCACTCGTCTTTACCAACCCAAAGCTCGACCGTTTTGACAGGCTTTCTTTCGCTGTTCTCTACCCACACCGCCACATAAGGGCGTGCATACATTGAGGTATCAATTTTTGGAAGTTCAAAACTCACATCCAGCTTTGCCGTTTCAGGGATCGCTTGTGCCATACCAAGGCTTGGGAAAAGAGATAAAGCAAGCAGCGCTTTACTCCAGTTCATTTTTTTCATGTTTAACAACCTTTTAAATCCGTTTAACCCTAAGTTCACTCTTCAATATGAATCATCAATCGAATCAGATAATTAAGGCACGGCGACAAAATAGATAACTAATGAGATCGCAGACCCAAACACCGTCCATTTGATGGAGGTATTGAGTGTCTTTTTCTTAGGTAACAGTAAGCAGACGCCAGTAAGCACAAAGAAGATCATCAATAGCGCTGTGATATCGATAAACCACTTCCAAACTTCACCACTGTTACGCCCTTTATGAAGGTCATTCAGCAGTGCGATAACACCGTAATTAGTTGTCTCGACTTCGACAATTTCAGACGTGACATCAACGAAAACGGAAGCGTTATAGCCCGGGCCTTTGAAGTCCATAGACACTTCGCCAAGGAGCAGCTCACCGTCTTCGATCTCTGCGTAAATGTCCAAACCTGAGGGAACGCCAGACAAGTTCGCTTCTTCAAACAGAAACGTTTCGAAAGCCGTTTGATCGGCTTTCAATCGACCGTCTTGAATGGTGAACAAGCTCGTAGGAAGTGTCAGTGTAGAGCGTTGGATATTTGGCTGGCTTGATTCAAATAGCTCAGGTCGGTTCAGGGTGATACCTGTCACTGAGAAAAAAAGAACTACAAACAGGAGCGCCATAGAAATATAAACATGAAGTCGACGAGCCCATGACTGAACTGCCCTACTTTTTAACGACATACAAACCATTACCTATAAATTTTATGGCGATAATTTAGTTGATAATCATTCGTATTGGCATTCAATTTACATTGTTTACGTTTTCCGAGACACGCTGGGAAATTTACATATCATTACACACGATATAATCGAACTGGATGCATATTCTTGCTAACGTGTACACAGCAGCATTAATCACGCAGTATGCTCAAATACTGAAGCCTCGCTCTTATATTTAGACCTAGTGAGTGATGGCTGTTGTGGCTTTAAAGGATAAAGTTTAGGAAATTCTTGAATGAAGCAAACAAGCTAAAAGGAAATGCGTATTATCATATTGACTTTAGCTGTGCTAATTTCAGCATGTTTAAGTCAGATAGCCAGTACGGAAGAGCAAATCCAACAATACATTGGCTCAAACATAACTGATGTGCAGGAACGTATCTAACAGAACGTTCACGTCCTATCAGTTTTTGGGAGTCCCGAAACATGCTTGGGTTGAGACCCAAAATGCACTAGACAATGGTTACACCTTGCATGCGTTTAAAAACCCGTTTCGAGACTGCACCATTAACTGGGTGGTTAATGCGAGTGTCGTAATTGAAAGTGGCTCACCAAGCGGGACGATGTGCAGCCCATAATGCATCCCTCTACTCTTTAGCTCTATTGCTTTTCACGTAGTCTAAAAAATAAAAAGGTGTCACTTGAACAATCAAATGACACCTTTTGTTAGAGCTTTAAGCTATCAGACATTGCCGTTGTCGCTGACCGTTCTTAGTTGAGTCAAAAACTTAATCCAACCTTTCGCTTCGGAGGAAGGTTCAATGTTATCCGCGCGTTTCGCTTGAACCAGTGCATTATTCAGGTTCTTGAGCTTGTACCATGAACGTACTTTCGCTAAAGCAACATCGGCTTGTTTGTTTTTGTCTTTCACTTTATCTAGAACAACTAGTGCTCTGTCGTAGTATCCTTGTTGAACAAGCAGTTGAGCCACATTCCAATGGTATTGACTGTCCTTTTTAGATGCTAGTGTCCAAACATCAATCGCGTTGTCCCACTCTTTAGCTAGCTGCCAGTATGTAGCTTGCTCAGCCAAAAGCTTAACATCACTGTTCGCGTCATCTAGCTTAGCGATCTCTTGAGCTGCGCGCTCTGGAATGCCTTGTTTTGCGTACAACTGAGCAAGAAGTCGACGGTCCGAGTCTTTCAACTCAACACCATGTAGATCTGCTAACGCCAATGTATTCAAAGCATCTCTGCTGCGCTCTAACTGTAGCTGAATACCAACAAGCTGACGCCACCAATTATCTTTCTCAGGTTGGAGTTCGATAAGACTCTCCAACGTTGGAATGGATTGCTTCCACTGCTTTAACTGCAGCTGTGCACCCAGCTTTAGCGATAATGGCGATAGCTGTGGCTTAGAATTGAACTTGTCGTGATTACCAATGGCCACCAGCACTTTTGACCAGTTTTCGATTTGGTATTCCGCTTGTGCAATTCGCATCCAAAGCACATCTTTCTTTTCTGTCTCTGGCGCCGTTTTTACTAGCTCATAGTAATATGGTAGCGCATTTGTGAACTGCTGATCATTTAATAGAAGATCAGCAAGCATGCGTTTGGTCACCCATGCTTGCTCATCCACAAGCAAGTTAGTGTCGACCGCGTACGTCAGCTGCTTAATAGCGGCTTCCGTTTTACCGTCTTGCCAATAGTAAACACCCAGCATACGAGCCACATAAGCTTTGTCGTAGCCTTTAGATAGCTCTAGATTAGCGAGAACATCAATCGCCTGCTTTACCTTTTCTTCTTGAGCAAGGTTATGTGCTTTTTGAACACGAATAGCAGTATATTGAGACAGCTCTTGTGCCTGCGTTGTGAAGGGCAATAACAATAAGCCCACTAATATCCATATCTGTTTCATCATTTTGCCAACTTAAACTCTAGTTTCACTGTTTGACCAACTTGAGCTATCGCTTTTCCATCGACAACTTTTGGTTGGTACTTCCAGTTTTTAAGTGCTCTCATCGCTTCACGTTCAAACATACGACGCGGGTTTGCATCAGTAACTTTAATATCGACAGGCCGCCCCGTTTCATCAATCGTAAACGACATAATAACGAAGCCTTCAGCACCACGTTTGAGTGCTTTGGCTGGATAACGAGGTTCCACTCGATAAAGCGGCATCGCCTGTTGGTTTGATCCAAAGTCAGAAAATGTTGGTGCATTAATCGCTAAACCATCAATGGATGTATTCAAATCCAATGAAGGTAATGAAGACATCGAGTTCAGAGGCGTTACTTCAGCTTGTGACTGAGACGTCTGCGCTTCCGGTGGCGGCTCTGGCATTTCTGGTTTTTCAGGGACAGCACGTTGTCTTCTTTGAACTTCTTGTTCCTGTTCCACCATCACCATGTTGAAACTTAACGTCTCAGTCTCATCTGGTGAACGTTGGTGACCATTGTCGACCATCCAAGCCATGAAAGAAAAAAGTGCTAAGCCCAGTGCGCCCGCTAACGGTAAAGCAAGAAATAGGCGAATCATTTATAAAGATCCTCCAAGATCATCGCTTATCAGCAGCAAGTGCAATGTTTTTAACACCCGCACCTTTAGCAGCATCCATCACTTTTACAACAGTACCATTGTATGCGTGTTCATCAGCTTGGATAACCAAAGAAGCATCCGGTTGTTCTAGTAATAAATGCTCTAGCGTCGCTTGAACGCGTTCAACATCAACGACACGTTTATCAATAAAGATGTCGTTAGCAGAAGTAATCGCAACAAAGATGCCCGCATCCTTTTGGCTTACTACGTTAGAAGCTTGTGGGCGATTAACTTCAACCCCTGATTCACGAACAAATGAACTGGTCACAATAAAGAAAATAAGCATGATAAATACGATATCAAGCATCGAAGTTAGGTCTATTTGAGCCTCTTCGTTTTTAGAATGACGTCGACCGAGTCTCATCGTTGACTCCTTAAAGATTTTTCTAATTTCAATTCTAAGCGGTTGCACACTTTGGCTAATCTAGCGTGTACGAACATACCCGCCAAGGCTGCTACCATACCCGCCATGGTTGGCAGTGTTGCCAACGAAATGCCTGAAGCCATTAATTTAGGGTCACTACTGCCTTGTGTCGCCATGACATCAAAGACAGAAATCATACCAGTTACGGTACCTAACAAGCCCAACATCGGACAGATAGCCACTAATAGCTTAATAAAGTTCAAGTTTTGGTTAAGCAAGATACTGGCCTGACCTAACCAACCTTCACGAATGGCCCTGGCATGCCAAGAAGAATGATCTTCTCTTTCATGCCACTTTGCTATCCAAGCTTGGCGCTGCTTAGGAAAATAGAACGCGAGATATAACACACGCTCTACCACAAGCACCCAATACACTAGGACAACAGCCGCTAGCCACCACAAGACGAAACCGCCCTGCTCCATAAAGCTTGATAAAGACAGCAGCCAGTCACTCGTTAACCAACTCGCTGGTAATAGAGAACCCGACAAAATATCCATTACGCAGCAGTCCCAACTGGTGACACAACAGCACTCGATTCAGTTGTCTTTTCAGCCTGCTCAGCAACAAGACCAATACCTTGCTTCTCAAGGATATTGCGAATGTTTTCTGCTTGAGTGCTAAGAATGTTGTGTGCCAATAGAAGAGGCATTGCAGCAACAAGACCAAGTACGGTTGTTACAAGCGCCATCGAAATACCGCCCGCCATTACTTTCGGGTCGCCGTTACCAAACTGTGTGATCACTTGGAACGTTTCGATCATACCCGTTACTGTACCGAGAAGGCCTAACATTGGTGCTAGCGCTGCCAATAACTTAAGCATTGATAGACCTTTCTCTAAGTGAGTTTGTTCATCAACAACCGCTTCTAGTAAACGTAACTCTAACGCTTCAACCGTTTGGTTTTGCTCTTTGTTGTACACGGCAAGAACACGACCTAGTGGGTTATCGCCCGCTTGCTCAGGGTTCTTAAGTTGCGCACGAATTTTCTGACGAGCAATTGATAGAGACACGCCACGAACCAATGCGATAATTAAACCAATAGCCAGTAAGCCAAGAATCACTTTACCAACTACACCACCCGCTTGAAGGCGATCAGATAGACTAGGTGTTAGCGCCAACTGCTCCAACATGAATCCACGTGAAGGATCGACAACAATACTTGCTACTTCACCATTTGCCAGTGAAGAAAGTGATGTTAGCGTTGGACCATTTTCTGGCTGCTTAAGGTATGCGATTGCGTCTTCACGTTGAGTGTTCCAACTAACGTAACCTTGATCTGTCACTAGGCCAATCGAGCCCAAGCGATAAGCATCAACATTTTGAGTATTACCTTCACCATTAATGAAAGCAATTTGAGATTTGCTAAGCTCAGAGCTCGCTTGAATCTGCTCTACCATACTCATCCACAAGCCAGAAAGCTGAGGCATTGATGGTAATGATTTCGCATCGATAATTTGTTCAACGGTCGCTGTATACTCAGCGCGATCAACACTGTTTACAGTAGAGCTAAGCTCTGCGCCCAGTTCTTTCGCGTTTTGACGAACAACACCGAATAGCTCACCAAGGCTACCTGTTTCTAGACGAAGTTTTTCTTCTAAGCGAGCCAACTTATTTTCGTTATCGCTAAACGTTTGAGTAAGCACGTCTGTTGCGTTTTGAACTGATGTACGTTTCGCTTCAAGTTGCGCTTTAATCGCTCTTAGTTCTTGTTCAGTTTTCTTGAAGCCAGATTCACGAGCAACGTTGTGAGACGCTTGTGCTCGATTTTCTGACTTCGCTTTGTTCACTAACTGAGCCGTTGAATCAGAAGCAGAGAAAGCAGAAAAGGAAATAGACGTGATACAAAGCAATGCTGCTAATGGCTTTAAGTTCATTACTTAACCTCCGCAACAGTTAAAGAAACAGGTAAAGTAATCAAGCTTGGAGCCGCTTGTTGGCTAGCAATATCGTACGCTTTATCGAGCTCAGACTTCATCGAAGAATCAACTTCTTGCCATTGAGCTGCTGTTTGATTCCAAGCCCAGTATTGGCTGCCATTTAAGTTACGAGCAACTAAAGAAATGCGTCCTAAGTACAGTACGTCTGCTTCAATCGTTTTATCACTCGCCAGTTCTACGCGACCTTGGTATGCACCAAGCTTAATGCCGTAGTCCATCTCAATTTGGTAAGCCTCTAGAATACGACGATATTTCTCAGCATCACTTACGTCTGCACGAGTCATCATTGCTTGAAGCTTTTCAACTCTCTCTAGACGCTGCTCTTTCTTAATCGGCACGTCTTTTTCTACCAGCTGTTGCAGGCCATCGATCATTTGATACATCAAAGGCACGACACCTTGGCGTGTGTATTTAATTTCTTCGATCTGCCCTTCAATGCTTTGAGCTTCTTGATTTTGGCTTTCAACCAGAGCAGCAAGGTGATCATGATAAATTTCTAAGTTTTTGACTTCTTCTTGAAGACGCTCAATTTCAGCTTGCAGCATGAGTGTTGCTTGTGAGCTTTTATCAATAACCTTTTGGCTCGAAGCCGACGCGTTATTGGTCTTGTTTTGAATTGATTGAGCTTGATCTAAGCTGTTTGCCATCGAAGACGTTGCAACCAAACTGATCGCAAGTGCTAGGCTAGTTTTTAAAAGATTCATAATTGTA
Organism: Pseudoalteromonas sp. G5_S1_14_S5; assembly: GCF_054968605.1. Lineage (NCBI taxonomy): Bacteria > Pseudomonadati > Pseudomonadota > Gammaproteobacteria > Alteromonadales > Pseudoalteromonadaceae > Pseudoalteromonas > Pseudoalteromonas sp. G5_S1_14_S5. The sequence continues at coordinate 49,972 of NZ_JBQKUM010000029.1, forward strand.
GTCATTTACTGTAGAAGAAGTTCAAATGAATTTTATTGATAAGCAGTCTCATTATCATTAAAAATCATTCGCATTACTAGGGATATTTTTACTAAATAGCAGAATCACGAAAGGGGAAAGCCAAAACCTTCCCCTTAGTATTTAGATTATTAATAGCACCCTACCAACAAATTAGTATTTCACCTGTAAAGTCGCCATGTAGTTACGGCCTTCACCAACTACTACACCACGTGTGCTACCGCCTTCTAGGTAGTCAGTATCAAATAAGTTCTCTACATTGAAGCGAGCAACAAAATCTAAGTTCTCGTCATATTTGATAGTATGTGCAATGCCCATATCTACACGAGTATATGCGTCTTTCTTAAATGTGTTAGAGCTTTCTGTGTAACGCTCACCGACGTGGTATACACCTAGGTTTACGTCAGTACCGTTGTTAAATGCATAAGTAGACCAGATGCTTGCCGTGAACTCTGGCACGTCGGCCGGTGTCTTGCCTTCTCGCTCTGGATCATTCTTATATTCTGCATCAAGGAACATTGTAGATGCACTTAGAGACAACGCATTAGTTAGGTAGCCAGTTGCAGATAGTTCAACACCAGTATGAACCTGTTCTCCAACTTGAGAAGTACGTGTTTCTTTTCCGTTATTAGCGTTAGGATCTACGTCTTCTGTCACTTGAATATTTGATTGAGTGATTTGGAACACTGCACCAGAAACAAGTAGACGCTCATCAAACAATTCCCACTTTGTACCAACTTCATACAAAGTACCTTTCTTAGCGTCTTGCGATTGACCAAAGTTCACATCGTCTTGGTCAGTAATTTCACCAACTGGTTCAAAGCTTTCTGAATATACTGTGTATATCGAGCCATTCGATACCGGTGAGTAAATTACACCGAGCTTAGGAAGAACATTGTTAAAACTCTCTTCTTTACCTTTGCTGCTAATAGTTTTGTCGTACGCAAAACGTGCACCTGCAAGAACTTGCCATTGTTCATTGAACGTTACTAAATCTTGTAGATAGAAGCCATAATGCTTACTTTCTGAATGAGATAGCGCATCATCATTGTGATAGCTGATATCAGAAGGCATATCAAAACCGTTGCCACAAGCTTTTACCGCTTCCGCTTCAGTAGCGCTTAAACATGCATAATCAGAAGAGTAAAGCTGCTTGTAATCGTAATGTAGGCCGTTTGCACCAATTAGCATTCGGTGATTAACGCCAAACGCATCAAAGTCACCAGTAAAATCTAGGTAAGCAGTATCGAAAGTCCATTCATCGTGACGGTCAGATACTTTGTAACCGTAACCAGTAATATTACCGCTTCTATCTTTTTGCGAATCTACACCGTTATCAGATTCAGTACGTCGGCGCTCATAGAACTGACGGCTGATACCTGTTTTAACTGACCATGTTTCATTTAGGTTTGCAGCAATTACAGCACCGTAATTCGCAACGTCATTGTCTGTTTGAGCAAAACGTTGGTCATTGACCGTATCTGGATTGATCGCTTTGCCTGTGGCAGTATCGATCTTCGAGCCATTATCTAAATCACCCAATTCTTGAGTGCGATCGTAGTGCATAGAAAGCATCACATCTTCATTGATATCGTAATCAACGAATAGGCCCCCAACAAAACGGTCTGTTTCAACATCTGTGCCATCAAAGCGTGTGCGGTAAGAGTCTTGATTTTCTTGAGAGACGATAGCTCGTGCTCTCAACGTTTGAGCTTCGTTTAAAGAGCCGCTCACATCTGCAACTGTACGAGTGTAGTTATCTGAACCAATATCTTGGCTAACAGACACTTGTGTCTCATAAGTTGGCTTTTTAGATACCATGTTTACTAAGCCACCCGGTGTTGATTCACCATAAAGGAGGCCAGCAGGTCCTTTCAACACTTCTACACGCTCTAAAAGTTCGATAGGTTGACGATAATGAGACCAATGTTGAACACCGTCACGTAGGTAGCTTGAACCACTATCTAGTTCGAAACCACGTAGATTGAAACGTTCACGGTTTGTAGATTTTGAACCCGCGGAAATAGATGCATCGTTCTTTAGAACTTCACCAAGAGTTGATGCACGCTGTTCATCGATAATTTGTTCATCGATTACTGAAACTTGTCCCGGAGTCTCTAATTGAGTCGCCTCCATGCGCATTGCTGTTGTATTCGTGTCGGCTTTGTAACCGTAGTCACGACCTTCAACAACCATGTGCTCGTCTGTTTTTGCTGTTTCTGCCAATACTGCTGGTGAAGCTAATACTGCGCCGATCACTAAAGCCAATGGGCTCTTTGAAAACATGTCCTTTACTCCGCTTTTATTCTTTTTGTACGAGCACTTTGAATAATTATTTGATGTGCTCGCAGAACCGTTACCGGTATCACTGAATCTTTTCGCGAGAGAATATAAGTGATAACTATTACCATTTGCATTGAATTTACATTCTTTGCATTCGTAAAGTTTTGAAAGGTCTTGGTAAGCGTATTGATTAGATGTAACAGAACCTGATTCAATACATATACTTAGAAGTGCTTTTGTTCGGGTCCCCCACCACCACCGTTAAAAATTTTATCTTCTCTTATTTATTAGCTTTGATTTCGCGTTTTTATGTATAAAAGCCTCGATAGATGTTAATTAATAGTGAATTTCTTTATTTAAATTTGTTTAATTCATACGGTTATCAGTGATTTTGATCACATCTATAATTCCAAACTCATTTTTTGTTTTTCGATTTGATTATCCGACTGCTAATCTCCTGCTCACTTTGAAAAGGTATCAAAGTTATAAATAATAAGGAGTGTTCTAAATGAATACCAAAAAACCTATGTCTCTGACTGGCCGAGTAATTCTTGGTATGGTCGCAGGTATATTAACGGGATTTGCCATTCAATCCCTTTTTTCAGAAAGTGGATTTGTTAACAACTACATCGTTAATGGATTCTTTGAAGTAGGCGGACAAATTTTTGTCGCCAGTTTAAAAATGCTTGTTGTCCCTCTAGTCTTCGTGTCGCTAGTGTGTGGTACAAGTTCCCTTAAAGACTTATCAACTCTTGGTCGTATGGGTGGCAAAACGCTTGCACTTTATATCGGTACTACAGCCGTTGCTATCACTCTAGCATTGACGATCGGTAACCTGTTCCAACCAGGTGCTGGTGCGGATCTGGCTGCTGCGAGCTCTTTCAAATCAGCGGATGCCCCCTCTTTGGGCCAAGTCATCATCAATATGTTCCCAACCAACCCTATCCAGGCGATGGCTGAGGGCAAAACACTACAAGTGATCGTATTTGCTGTGCTATTCGGTATCGCGATTAGTGCTGCTGGTAAACCAGGTGAACGTATTGCTGCTGTATTTGCAGACCTAAACGAAGTGATCATGAAGCTTGTTGCTCTACTGATGAACCTTGCTCCTTTTGGCGTCTTCTTCCTAATGGCAAGACTTTTCTCTGGTTTAGGTTTGGACGCAATTTGGAGCTTAGCAGAATACTTCCTTGTACTTGCAGGCACTCTCCTATTGCATGGTTTAGTGACTTACAGTGCAATGCTTAAAGGGTTCACTGGCCTTAGCCCTATTACGTTCCTGCGTAAGATGGAAGATGCGATCATGTTTGCGTTCTCAACGGCCTCTTCAAACGCAACGATTCCTGTAACAATGGAAACCGCTAAGAACCGCATGGGTGTAGACAACAAAGTTGCTTCATTCACTGTACCACTGGGTGCAACAGTGAACATGGACGGTACTGCAATAATGCAAGGTGTTGCAACTGCGTTTATCGCACAAGCATACAACATCGACCTTACTATGGGCGATTACCTAATGGTTATCCTAACAGCGACATTGGCGTCTGTTGGTACTGCAGGTGTTCCCGGTGTTGGTCTGGTTATGCTGGCGATGGTATTGAACCAAGTCGGCCTACCGCTAGAAGGTATCGCTCTAATCATGGGGGTTGACCGTCTTCTAGACATGATCCGTACCGCTGTAAACATCACAGGTGATAGTGCCGTATCTATCATCGTTGCTAAGTCTGAAGGCGCTCTTGATGAGTCTCGCTTCAACGACCCTACAGCAGGTGAGAAAGAAGAAGAAGTTAAGCTATCACGCCAAGAAGCGTAATCTTGCAACCAAGCTTCAAGCTATGGCGTAATTAATGGCTTACGCTTTAGCTATAAACACAAAAAACGCCACAGCATTTACTGTGGCGTTTTTTATGGGGTTTGGGTATCAACCATTAATATCAATACTAAAGCCTCAATATAACCGGAACTGCAAGGTCAATTAACGGGCTCACAAATTGGGAACATTAGATTCACTCTCAGTCCCCCATTTTCTCTATTCTCCGCCGTCACATGACCATTCATAACAACCATTGCCTCTTTAACGATGGCAAGGCCTAGGCCGTAGCCGCCAGACTGCTTGTCTCTAGCGGTTTCAATACGAGTAAAAGGATCAAAGATACCTGCAATTTGGGTATCAGGAATTCCTTCTCCATCATCTTCTACAGAAATGACACTGTAACGCTGATCAACAGTCTTTTCATACGTCGTGACCGAGATATGTGCATGCTCACCTGCATACTTAATCGCATTGCCAACCAAATTCCCGATTACTCTTAAAAGCAACCGCTCATCAATGTTCACCATCGAGGTCGGAGTCTCTAAATCCCCCACTAATGTTTGATTAGGCTTTAAATCATTTTGCATTTGCGCTACAAGCATTGAGCAATATTGCTCTAGCTGCATCAAGCTAAGCTTGGAATCGTAGCGAGAGGTTTCTAAGCGACTAAACTCGAGGATTTCGCCCACAAGTTTGTTCATCTCTTCGGTTTCACTTTCCATACGAACAAGCAGCCCAGCACTCCTGTCATCTACCTCATTACGTAATAAGTGCAGAGCGAGGTTTTGCCTTGCTAAAGGGGTTCTCAGCTCATGTGAGACATCTCTTATCAAGCGGCGTTGCTTCTCTGCCAGTGATTTAATCTCAAATGTCATATGATCAAAATCCACCGCGAGCTCATTGAACTCTCGTGTGTTTGATTTTAATTCAGAGACGACTTGCACTGAGAAATCACCTTCAGCTAAACGTCGACTCGCCTCTCTCAAGCGATCTAAAGGTTGTTGAAGCCTTCTTGCCATAATTAAAGAGAACAAAGAAAGGATCATGAAAGCGATGAATGCCTTCATCAATGACGAATACAAGCCAAACGAATTTGCGGGATGGAATCGGTGCGGTAATTGGATAACTAAGCTATTACCGCTTTCTAGGGGTAGACCAAAAATTGGCCGATTAACAACGGCATCCAATTGATGATCCAACGTTCTCAAGAAACGTAACTTGAACTCAAAATGAGGGTGCATGTGCCGATGTGTCAGAGGATGATTATTTTTGTCTAAAACAAACAAATAGTACTGTTGAGCATTGGCCCAGTCAGCCAATTCATCCATATCGCCATCTTCGATTAACACATCGGCTTGATACGCGAGATCCAACATTTCTTGCTTAACAGAATCAGGCACCTTAAGTAGTGCCTTCATCAACGCCTTTTCGGCAACCGCTTGAAAAATAAATATACTGACAAGGATGATCGTCAGATATGAGAAAAGTTGGAACGTTAATCCATCTTTACGTTTGGCAATGAAGTCGGGGCAACGTATTAGTTTGGTACTCATGTTCCAACCGACTCTAAGTAACTATATCCTTTACCACGAACCGTTTTAATATGCTGTTTAGACAACCCTGCCTGTACTAACTTACGACGGATATTACTGATGTGCATGTCTAAATTGCGATCAAAGGGACACAGCTCTTTCTTTAAGACATGTATTTGTAAGTCAGACTTAGATACAACAATGCCGTCATTCTTAATCAAATAATCAAGCAGATCTTTTTCTGTACCAGTTAGGGGTAAACGAGAAATCTGTTCACACAAACCATGGTTAGATGAAGCTAGAGACTGTCTCTGACGCTCAAATCCAACTCGACGTAAGATAACCTTGATACGAGTCAGTAGCTCAGGAACATTGAAAGGTTTAGCGATGTATTGATCGGCTCCAGCTTGATAACCATCAAGCATCGATGCATCGTCATTGAGTGCCGTTAGCATCAAGATAGGCGTAGCAAATCGCTGACAGATGCGCCTTGCAACTTGAATACCGCTGAGGTTAGGCAGCATCACATCAAGTAACACTAAATCAACAAGATTGGATTGGATAAACTCTAGTGCAGCCTCACCACAATGAACGGTATCAACGTGATACCCCTCATTCTCTAGAACTTCACCCAATAATTCACACAACTGAATATCATCATCAACAACTAAAACGCGCGACATCATACAAACCGACAAATAATAATAGTTTGCATTTTAATTATCGTTACTGTTAATTTCAATTATAAATGAGAGATTTCCTCTATAGTAGGAAATCTTTTTCAATCGGAACGAACTTTGACGCAGAATCGATAAGATTTTGAGCAGTAAGCCCGGGTACACCGTACACTTCTACTTTTTTGCCAAAGCGCTGTTTAATTCTTTCCACGAGGATCTCAAAGTCCCCGTCTCCAGAGACTAAAATGATTGTATCCACATTCTCGGCTAGTTCGATGGCATCTAAGGCAATGCCAACATCCCAGTCACCTTTCGCACTGCCATCACGACGCTGAATAAATGGCTTCAATTTCACATCAAAACCCACACCGCGCAGAATATGATGGAATTGACGCTGCTTAGGATCTTGACTAGAAATCGCATACGCATGAGCCGCAACAACACTTCGACCTTCTGTCGCTACATACCAAAATTGGTTGTAGTCAAAATTAGAGCGATATTTGTCTCGTGTTGTGTAGTAAACGTTTTGAACGTCGACCAAAATAGCTATGTTTTCCATAATTCATACCTTTAGATTTTCGGTATACCCTATTCTATTCAACCCTAAAATGCGAGTCGCTTTATCCAATAAATATGAACCTGTTGGTTATGGTTAACGTAAATCTAGGCATGTTTAACATAATCCTAACTATGTCCAATAGATGTTTATCAAACTGGACGATCGTTTTTGACCTTGCTGTCCATTACACAAGTGCTAGCGATTAGAGATACAAGTAAAGCTAACAGGCTACTTAAGGGAGGTTGGCTATGCTACACCGACAAAAACACAAACCGCACGTAAGCTTCGACAACACCGCAAAATCCGCTCTAGCTCCTTCCAATAGTTTGTTAGCTTTACTCTTGCTAATAACTTTCAGCATAGTGTTGATTTTGAGCCTCTCCACTCATTCGGTGTTTGCTTATCCAGCCTACTCCCATTCTCAACCACTGCCTCATCGCAGCGTCATTTACTTCGCACCAGAGGAAGACTCCGTGGTAAAAGAGTTTCTTAATGAAGCGCTGATCAATGACTGCCAGCTAAATGAAAGAGATGTTGTCATAATGGTGATAGTAGAGAGCGGATACACCATTCCCACTTGGCTTGAGGAAGAGTTTAACTTAGAAGCAGTGACTAGCATTTATGAGATTCCCAAAGGCTCTCATACTGCAGTGTTAATTGGCAAAGACGGAAAAGAAAAACATCGTTGGAATGGTAAAACGGATTGGAACCTCATCACCAACATTATTGATGAAATGCCAATGCGCCAACAAGAAATGCAACAACAAAGCAGCCGCTGCAGTATCTGACTCACTGCACGAAAGTTAATTTTTGAATCAATTACTTATTAAACCAATCAAGTTTGTCATGTAGTTGGGCCACACTTCCAACCACAATTAGTGCGGGGCTCATCGCGACACTCGCGAGGTTTGCTAGATCACTCAACCCACCTCGAAACACCTTCTGTTCTTGGCGTGTACCGTTTTCTATAATCGCCACGGGCATATCCGCACGCATACCGTTATCAAGCAGGTTCTTTTGAATATTCGGGCTCTCTTTTAATCCCATATAGAACACGATGGTATGGTTGTGTTGTGCCAGAGATGGCCAATCAATATCTTCACCGTCTTTTTTAAGGTGACCAGTGATAAACTGAACACTTTGAGCGTGGTCGCGATGCGTCAGTGAAATACCCGCATAAGCCGTAGCACCCGCAGCGGCAGTAATACCAGGAATGACTTCAAATTTAACGTCGTTCTCAGCAAGCGTTTCACACTCTTCCCCACCACGCCCGAAGATAAACGAGTCACCACCTTTAAGGCGAACAACGTGCTTGTTTTCCTCAGCTTTAGTGACCAGTAATTGGTTGATCTGGTCTTGTGGAACACAGTGGTGATCGAGCTTTTTCCCCACATACAACATCTCTGCCTCTGGGTTTGCCATCGCCAAGATATCTTTTGATACCAAGCGATCGTAAACCAGTACATCCGCTTGTTGGATGACGCGTGCTGCTTTTAGAGTTAACAGGTCTGGATCACCAGGCCCTGCACCAACCAGTGATACAAATCCATTGCTTTCTTTATTAACATTCGATGGCGATACTTCTGACATACTTTGCTCCGAAAGTTAGCTTGTTATATTTCAAGCTTAATTCTGTTTGATGATTCATCATTCAATGAATCATCAATATCCCTACTTCTTAGACTATCAGTTGTTGCTGTAAAACTTCACGATTAATTCTAATCAAGATAGAAGGTTATATAACAAAACAATCTATTACGTTGGTAAACACTGATATTTGCACCATTCTCGTGCACATGTAGCCCAACTAGGGGGCATTGCTATCTAAGTAGAGTGTGTTGAGATCAAAAAAGCTCCAAATCAAGAGTTTGGGGCTTAACAGACTTTATCAATGACTCATTAACCTAGAGTATTCGAATTACTTAGCGCCTAAAGAAGGAGCTGTTCTAGCGTGAATTAGGAATAGTGAAACCCATGTTAGGAATAAGCCACCAACGATGTTACCTAGGATTGTTGAGATAAGGTTAAAGTTCAACCAAGTCGCGATACCGAAGTCAGCACCAAAAATCGTACTCAGTGGGAATAGGAATATGTTAACTACTGTGTGCTCAAATACTAGTGCGAAGAAGATGAAGATTGGGAACCACATCATTGCTACACGGCCAGATACAGTGCGTGCTGTCATGTTACCAATTCCGCCAAGACAAACCATTAGGTCACAGAAGATGCCGTGTACGAAACACGTGATCCATCCGTCCATACCCATGTTTTCAAAACCTAGGCTACGGCCAGTAGAAACTGCGATGAACTTCTGAGCAACAGCGTTTGGCTCTAGAGAGAAGCCAATAAATAATACTCAGAAATGTTTTCTTACACACGACCATGTCAACTGCTCGACTCGATCGGTATACACCTATATGTAGTGAAAAATCAACAACACGAGATACAAAGATATGGGTTATGAGCTAGAGGTGCCCATTTGATAAACAAAAGACAACGGAATTTAGAAAAGCCGATAGATATGAAACCAGATAGCAAAAAGGCCAGCATTTCTGCTGGCCTTTCAACTTGAATG